>JAMDEM010000134.1:0-1427 GCA_023486985.1 Bacillota bacterium | reverse complement strand
AACAATTAGAGTCAATAAGGTAGTGGGAGAGTTTGCTCTCCCCAAAAAAGCAAAGCAAATTTAATTTTTTGCTTCATCCTTGAAATCAGGGTTTTGCGGAACCTTCTGTGCTGCGCTTAGCATCGGGGTTTTATAAAAACTTCTAAACTCACCTTCGTTCGTAAAGAAGTTCCAGCCAAAACCAGTTGCGAGGCCGCTGGAAGCGACCGTGGCAATCTCCTCATAAGAGATTGCTCACCCACCCTTTCAGGCGGGTACCCGGCTGCGCTTCTCGCAATGACATTTTTTCACTGCGCAGCCCTTCCTATTCGGTCGGGACGCACCTTTGCCACTACAACAATACAAGAAAATATATAGTGGGGCTGAAAGAACAGCAAAAAACACAGCAGAAGCACATAGATAAGCTGGTAAAAGCAAATAAAGATATAAAAGCACAGAAAAAATTATTTGAACAAAGAATTGCGGCACTGGAAAAAGCCATAAAAGTTAAAAGAAAGTGAACACCTCTTTTTAAAGAGGTGTATGGAGAGTTAAAACTTGCAATAACCCCACCTAACCTCCCCTTAAATTAAGGGGAGGTTAGTAAATAAGTTATCCCTTCATTTAAGGGGAGGGACAAAGAGTTATCCCCCCATCTTTGTCAAAGAGGGGGAGTTAAAATGCTAAAGAGGGGATTGAGAGGGATTTAACTTTTTTTATGGGAGTTATAGAATTTTCTGGATTTATTATTGAACGAGCTAAAGTTTTGGAAATATCAAAGACCGAGGTCGCCCGGCGCGCAAAAATTTCCAGAGCTGAGCTTTATAATATACTCAGAGGTGACGTTCGTGAAACGCGGATTACTACGTTGATCGCTTTAGCAGGAGCACTGGAGGTGTCCCCTCTTGTTTTAATCAGCTCATTTTTAAAATAACTTAAATTTTTACTACTGTAACGGGAAAGGGAAAATTTAATTAAAACCAATCTCATGGAGATACACCGAAAAACTGGATTTAAAAATATTGCAAATTTTTAACATGAAAAGGGGGCATGTGTCCAGCAAATTAGACATCGTACCCTTTATAATATTTTTAAAATAGAAAGGAGAGATTGAAATGCAAGAAGCTATAATGTTTGAATACAGGATGAAAAAAGGAGAATCACTTCAGTACAAGGTTTCTGTTCATACTGATCAGGATTTCAAAATGACAGACCAAAATTTTACACAGGAAGCTTCAATGGAAATGGTCATGCATCAAAAAGCCAGTGATGTGGCATCCGACGGAAGTATGAACGTGGATGTAACAATTGAATCAGGTTCCCTTAAGAGAGAGGGAGAAGAACTAGAGCTTCCGACTGTTGGAAGTATAATAAACATGAAGATGCAGAAAAACGGGACTGTAACCCAGAGTTCGGTTGATTTTCCTTATCAGCAGCCTCCTTTCCCG
>JAMDEM010000120.1 GCA_023486985.1 Bacillota bacterium | reverse complement strand
GATTGCCTTTGACTCTGATCGCGATGGAAACCTTGAAATTTATATAATGAATGCGGATGGAACAAACCAGACCCGACTTACTAATAATCCAAGGAACGATTATTTACCTTCTTTTTCTGCGGATGGTAAAAAGATTGCCTTTACTGCGGTATTAGCATACGGAATTAATGATCTTTATGTAATGATTAATGATCTTTATGTAATGAATTCTGATGGAACGGGGGTGGTAGATATTACAAATACTTGGGTATATAATGGATATCCTCGTTTTTCCCCTGTTGGGTCAAAAATTGTTTTTTACTCTACTCGTGATAGGGATGTAAATCATGATGAAATTTATACAATGAACTCTGATGGAACAGGTGTTACAAGACTAACTGACACTTCTGGCTCGGGGGCGACAAATGCAGATGCTTCTTTTTCTTCTGATGGCAGTAAAATTATCTTCATATCAACTCGTGATGGAGTACTCTATGAAATTTATACAATGAACGCTGATGGAACAAATCAAAAGCGACTTACAAATGATCTAACGGAGAAACGATATCCCTCTTGGTGGCACACCGGCAAATAAATTTATTGGAAGTGCAGGTATCGGATTTATTGAGCCCGATAAAAGAGGGTTTGATAAAACAACCCCTACAAGTGGTAGTTAATAAATTTTAATGAACTGCGCCAAGAACTCCCTGCGCTCTTGGCGCAGGGATATTCACATAAGAATTATTTCGTTGGGAGTATTATGAAGCAGATTAAATCAAAAAAAGGCTTCACCCTTCTTGAGATTCTGGTGGCTATGGCTATTCTAGTGACAACCACACTTATAGTCCTTAGAATGATAGACTTTGCCTGCGCCTCTTCTGCAGTGATAAACAAAAGTGTTCTTGCTACTATCATAGCTGAAAAGAAGGTTGAAGAAATTAGAAACTGGGCTTGTTCCAGGGCTGATGGAACCAGATACAATTTTTATGCCGGTAATTGGAGCCTCTATAATGGAACGCTCGCAGCCGACCTTGAACATCCTGATTTTACTGTTAAGGCTGAAAATTTCAGGCAGTTCAGTTATTCACCAGCAAGCAATCTTACTTCTCCATTTGAGCTCAAGGATTCTGTGAGAAAGGTACAGGTAAAGGTAAGCTGGGAACAAGGAGGAGCAAATAAAAGCATTACTCTTGTAACTTATATCGGAGAGCCTCTGCGTCTTCCGGCTAAGGTTGAAGTTACTCCTTCCGGTGCCCAGACGGTTAATGCTGGTGAGCAAATCAGTTTTTCAGCCCAGGCTTATGATGCCAATAACGAAGCTATTCCAGATATGGTTTATAAGTGGTATGTGGTTCCTGAAACTTCCAATGGCACTGTGATCATTGACCCTGCAGATTCTTCCAAAAGTGTTTTTCAAGCCAGATATCAACAAGCTGACGGCACATGGAGAGACAGCCCGGCAGGAAATTGTAAAGTGAGTGTAAGAGTCCGCCGCGGCGAAAGAAATGAGGATTGGGGCTATTCCGGGGAAATCCAGATTGTGCCTTAGTAGTGGCAGACCTTGGTCTGTAAGGCAAAGCAAGCTTTGCCACTACAGCTACAATATAGGTATTTTTCAGGACAGGATAGGGGCGAGGAAGTAGCGCCCGTTCCCCGAACGGGCAATGACAGACGCGGTGTCATTGCGAGGAGTGAAACGACGAAGCAATCTATTACCGGTTGTAAAAGCGAGATTGCCACGGTCACTTTTAGTGGCCTCGCAATGACATCGTATAAATGGGTTTATACAATAGAGCGAGGTTAAAAGAAAATGCAAAAGAGTGGGTCAACCGTCCCGGTTGACGCAAGAGTAAAAAAGTTTAAAGGATTCGGTTTAATTGAAGCTCTGCTTACGGTAGCTCTTTTCGGTCTTATTGTTGGCATAATAGCTTCTCTTATTAACATGGCGGTGAAAACATCTTTTAATTTAAGAGAAAAAGATGTTCTTGTAAGGAGTTTAAAATCTTCTCTTGACAGGATGAGTTTAGAAATATCTGAGGCTAAAGAGATAATTTCACCTTCTTCGGGTTCATCTTCAAATTCAGAGGTTGTGTTTAAAAGAATGAATCCTGCCTATCCAGATGAGCCCGGAAGTCTTGAAGATTTGTATGTAAGGTATTATATCTCTTCCGCCGGCAATGGCTTGTATTACCTTTACAGGGAATACTGGGAGAAGCCTGATAAAAAATATACTTTACTTGTTGCCAGGAATCTAAAAATCATAAACATTACCTATGAGCAGGCTTCAGAAGTTGTGGATTTAAAAGTAACTTTTGAAAACCCTCCTTTTGAAGCAGTAACTACTACACCGGTTCATTTAAGATGTAAGTTTTAATGCAAACGAAATTCCCATAACTCCCCTAACCCCTCTTTAGTAAAGAGGGGGATTAGTAAATGGGGAAGCGAAGCAGGGGGATTTAATACAGGAGGTAATCATTTACTGTCATGTCGCAAAATAGACGAGGCGCGGTTTTAATTACCGTCCTCCTGATATCTCTTTTGTTTTTGATTATGGGGATGGGCTTACTAAGCATAAAGGCAACCCAGTATAAAGTGGCTATTCTGGAGAAAAATTTTTCTATTGCCAGGACTCTTGCAGAGGCAGGCTTGGAAGAAGCAAGGGTTAAGATAAACAAGGATCTTAATTTCCCGCCTGAAGTTGCAGAGCAAAGTATATATTCTTATACTGAGGAAGTTGTGAATTCTGACGGCGAAAGAATAGGTGTCTATCAGGTAAGTGTTGATATGTCAAAGGATAAATCTCCTGATTATTATATTATAATAACTTCTACAGGGATAGTAGGTACCACGGATCCGTCAGATAATCCGTTGGCGATAAGAAGTATAAGTGCAAGGATTGATACTGCTTCAAAGGAGAGAAGTAATCCGTTGAATGATAATGGATATTATTTTAGAGTAATAGACTATCAGGATGGAGGAAGCTTATAAGGCAGTTGAAAGAATAAATTAGGGTCAAAAAGGTAGTGGGAGAGCTTGCTCTCCATAAAAAAGGCAAAGCAAGCTTTGCCACTACAACCCCCTCACCCATCCCTCTCCCCGCTGGGGAGAGGATAAAGGTGAGGGGGTATAGATTATCAAGATGGAGGAAGCTTATAAGAAGTTATGGCAAGGATATATCGTTCTGAAAAATACAGAAAAATGGCGCAAAGAAAAGCGCTGCTCAAAATAATAACACTATCAGGTATTATTTTTCTTCTGATAGTTCTGGCTGCTTTTATTAACAAAGCCAGACAGTCGGCTGCCACAAATACAGGAACAATCGCTGATATTGAGTTAAGAGTAAATGGGAAAGTTGTTATTACTGACGGCAGAAAGCCGGTTTTAGAATCTCAGCATGAAGGCAGGAATATTTTCTATTATCCTTCTCTATGTTTTTCCATTACTTGCCAGGACTCTGGAGAAATCTTCTCTAATAAAGACATATATCTGGATGAAAAGTGTAATTTTAATTACTCGATATCTTTAAAGGGTCATAAAATTCCCTGTCATATCCAGTTAAAGGCTCAAATGAACGGCTATAAAAATTATTGTTCCGAATCAAGAGAAATAATTTCCGGCGGTCCGCAGACCTTCACTTTTCCTGATGTTTTAATGAAACCCGAATAAATAACTCCTTAAAGACCTCTCTTACAGGAGCTTCAGGCAAATTTACAGAATTTAAAATGAAGGCTCCTTACAAAACTTTTAAATTGACAGCACGTATTTTCTATTAGAAGAGAAACAATGCGGGTGAATTAGATGAAAAAGCTTCTAAAAGAACGCTATGAGGTTCTGGAAAAGCTTGGCATTGGCGGCATGGGAGTAGTTTATAAGGGAAAAGATACTCTGCTTGACCGCCTGGTAGCCATAAAAATGATACCCCCCCACATTCAGGATGAGGATATTGTCCGCCGTTTCATCACAGAAGCTCATGCCCTTGCCCGCTTGAATCATCCTTATATTGTAAGGTATTACGAGATGGGGGAAGAGGATGGTCAGTACTACCTTATTATGGAGTATGTGGATGGCAAAAACATTAAAGAAGCTGTCAGCAGTTTATCTGATCCTCTCCAGCAGATGACAAAATTTACCCGGCAGGTCTGTGAAGCTCTGGACTATGCTCATTTACAGGGGATAATTCATCGTGATGTCAAGCCGGGCAATCTTCTTGTTGATTTCACTGAAAACATCAAGGTTATGGATTTCGGGCTTGCCCGCATTCTTTTAGAAGGAACCAGGATTACAGCCTCAGGTTCAATTCTGGGGACTGCTGCTTATATGGCTCCGGAGCAAACTTTAAGCAGCAATGTGGATTTTAGGGCAGATCTTTATTCTCTTGGAGTTACTTTATTTGAGCTTTCCACCGGGAGACTTCCTTTCGAGGGTAATGATCCTGTAGCAATTATAATGCAGCACTGCAGTGAACCTCCTCCCTTGCCGCGAAGTCTCAATTCCCGAATACCTGTTTCTCTTGAAAAAATTATCCTGAAATTACTGGCAAAATCCCCGGCTGAGAGATTTCCTTCCGCGATAGCTTTAAAAGAAGCTCTTGAGAGGATTGACTGGAAGGAAACCTCCGCGTGTGAGCCTGCAATTTTTTCTTCATCCTATTGCAGAATGGCGGGAAGGGAGAAGGAGCTAAATTACCTCCGTAATTTACTTGATCAAACTCTTCAGAGAAAGTCAAAATTTGTGTTTATTGACGGAGAATTGGGAATCGGAAAAAGCAGGATTCTTCACCGTCTTTATTCTTATGCAGCTTTACAGGGTTTTAAAACTGCTGTTGGAATTTGCACTTACCCTTCAGAACTATATCAGCCCTTTTTGCAGATTTTTGAGAGTATGGGTTTACAGACTTCTTTGTTTGCCCCAATGGAAGATGAACAGGAAAGAACTTTTTCCTCTATTGTTGAGCATCTGAAGCCTGTTATGAGCAGGGAGCCTCTTGCTTTCTTTCTAGAAGATATTAATCAGGCAGATGAGGGCAGTCTTCAATTTTTAAAGTATCTTACGAAGAATCTGGAAGGACTGCCTTTTTTTCTTTTCGGAACTCTGGATACTAGAGAAACAGTTCCTGTTTTTCAGAAATTCTGGCTAGACATGAATGACTGTGCAGAAACAGAAGTGATGACTCTTGAGGGTTTGAGTTCTTTTGAAACTGAGGAGATTGTGAAGGCTTTTTTGAATGTAAATTCTCTGCCGGAGGAACTTAATATTCAAATCTTTCAAAACAGCGGCGGCAATCCTCTTTACATCCGGGAAATATTGAATTCCCTTATAGAGGATAAAATTCTGGCAAAAGACGGGGAAAGACTTATTTTTACTCCTCTTATGGAATTAAAGGTGCCTCACAGTCTAAAGGATATTATTGAAAAAAGGATAAAGAGCCTTGATTCTGAGGTATTAAATCTCCTCTCAACAGCTTCTGTTCTGGGTTCAAGGTTCGATTTTGAGATTCTTTTAGAAATCTTACAGATGCAGGAAGATAAACTTCTGGATCTTCTTAAAAAGTGCGTGGAGGAGCAGATATTAAAAGAAGAGTGGGGCAAGGGGAAAGATGAGTATGTTTTCAGCAATCATCTTTTCAGGGAAGTTTTTTACCGGAATATGAGTCCCCGAAGAAGGAAAAATTTTCATCAAAAAGCCGGAGAAATTCTGGAAAAAATTTGCGCGGGTAACTCATCAGAATATTGTAACGCGCTGGCATATCATTTTTTTCTAAGTGAAAATCTTGAAAAAGCCATTTATTATGGAACCCTCGCGGGCGAGAAGGCTATGAAGTACTTTTCTTATCAAGAGGCAGGAGATTACTGGAATAAGGTTTTAACTCTTATGGA
>JAMDEM010000016.1 GCA_023486985.1 Bacillota bacterium | reverse complement strand
TAGAATTCATACAACTTTCCTTCTCATTTCAGCGTTTACCGCATCTTTTTCAACTCCGAAAATCTCCATGGCGGTTTTCGTATGAATATCCATATCCTGGAAGAAAGCCTCCACAAGGCGGTGGTCATCGGATAAATGAGCCAGAATCCTTAATTCAATCTGGGAATAATCAGCGCAGAGAAATAATTCATCTTCTCTTGAAGGAATAAAAGCTTTTCTTATCCATCTTCCCCATTCTGTCCTTACCGGGATATTTTGAAGATTGGGATTACTGCTGGCAAGTCTTCCGGTGGATGCCGTCATCTGGCTGAAAGTTGTATGAATTCTACCCGTTACGGGATTTATCATTTTGGGCAGGGCATCAACATAGGTTGATTTAAGCTTGGAAAGCTCCCGGTATTTAATTATTTTTACGACAATGGGGTATTTTTCCGCAAGAGGAGCCAGTATGTCGGCACCTGTAGCATACCCGGTTTTAGTCTTTTTATCAGCAGGTATCTTAATTTTTTCAAAAAGAACCTCCCCCATTTGTTTCGGCGAATTTATATTAAATTTTCCCCCGGCAATATCATAAATTTCCTCTGAAAAACGAGAAAGCATGCTGTCCATCTCGGCGGAAATTTCTTTAAGGCAGGGCACATTAATGGATACGCCCTCAGCTTCCATTGCGGCAAGAACGTTTACCAGCGGCATTTCCGCATTCTCATAAAGGTCGGCAAGCTCTTTTTCCGAAAGTTCCTTTTTCATCAACGGGTAAAGTTTTAAGGCAGCCCTGCTCTGGGAACACGCCCATGAGGCAAGTTCTTTTTTATCAATATCAGCCGGGCTTACTGATTTTGCTCCCTTTCCAAACAAGGCTTCCCTGCCCGGCAATGTCATTTGCAAAAACTTTGCAGCTATGTCCCGGCACTGATGATGAGTCTCATCAGGCTCAAGAAGAAAGGAAGCAATTGATAAATCAATAAAATTATTTCCCTCCATTCCCTCGATAATCATTTTTGCAAATAAAAGCTTAAAATCACAGCCAATCTTTTTTAGCGAGGAATTTTCCAGCAAAGGCTTAATCTTTTGCAGGATGCTCTTCGGACTCAAAGCTTCAGGCGATTCCGTGTCAAAAAGCATAAGCTCTTTTCCGGGAGAGCCGGCGCTTATGTAAAAATTTTTATTGCCCGCAGATATTGCAACGCCCATAATTTCAGAATCCATTGCACTTTCATTTGAGAAAATAAAAACAATGCCCAGAAGATCCTCGCCGGTGATTTCTTTAATGAGGCTGTCAATATCCCCTGCCCTCTCCACAATCTTAAATTTTGGAGCTTCTGTTATTTCAGGCGGAACGTCTTCGCCAAACCTTTTTAGCAGGGTCTTAAATTCAAGACTGGTAAAAAGCTCTTTAAGAAGATTGCTGTCAGGCTTTTTCACTTTGCAGTCATCCCAGTTGATTTCAAGGGGCAGTTCGGCAACAAGGGTTGCAAGATTTTTACTCATAACTGCATCCTGAACACGGTCTGATATGAGCCGCGCCGTCTTCTCAGGAAGGTCCTTTATATTTTCCAGGAGTTCTTCCAGGCTTCCATACCTTGCAATCAACTTTGACGCAGTTGTATCACCAATGCCGAAAATACCGGGAATTCCGTCGGAAGAGTCTCCAGCCAATGATTTTATATCAGGTATTTTCGAAGGAGTAACTCCGTATCTTTCTTTAACCGCCTGGACATCGTAAAGCACTGTTTCGCTTATCCCTTTTCTTGTTACCATAACTTTAATATGGTGGGAAACAAGCTGAAGCATATCAAGGTCGCCGCTTAAAATAAGGACATCCATCCCTTCCCCTTCGGCTTTCTTCGCTATAGTGGCTATGCAGTCATCGGCTTCATGCCCTTCCTGCCAGTAAACAGGGATGTTAAAAACCTTAAGAACTTCCTCAATTAAAGGAAACTGTGTCATAAGATCTTCAGGCATTTTCTGCCGGTGAATCTTGTAATCCTTAAAGGCTTCAAGCCTTACCGTCGGTGCGCTTTTATCAAATGAAGCCGCAACATGGGTGGGTGCTTCTTCCTGAAGCACTTTAAGAAGCATCGTGGTAAATCCATATACGGCATTTGTCTGAATACCGGTGATGGTCTTAAAAGATGGAAGGGCATAAAAAGCCCGGTAGGCAATCCCGTTTCCGTCAATAATAAGTAATTTGCCTTTAGAATTCAATCTGAAAACCTCACTACATTAAAAAATCCCTTACATCTAAAAGGATCTTGATAATTATTTCTATTTTAAATATAAAAACCCTTTAAAATCATGGATTTAAAGGGTTTTTGTGTAAAACTACTTTCTCAAAATTCAACTCAAAACTCCAATTTCTTAAGAAGCGCGACAAAAAAAGGTTGCCTTTTCAGAGATATGCAGAGGGTCTTCGAGAGTTTATCTTGACCGCTAAATTTTCCAATGATATACTTTTAAAGTGTAAGAAGTTATAATTTCCATGAAATGAGGGATCATATTATGTTTTTAAACACTAAAATTAAGCTTATTATTTTCATCGCTCTCCTCTTTGCGGCTTTTTTAAGTCTTTCCGCAACAGTTTTCTCTGCGGCTGAAAACACTGTAACAGTAACCCAAAAGGACAGCAAAGCTGCTCTTGTTAAAGGAGATGTTTTAGTTGTAAAGCTGGAAATGACTGCCGGCACAGGCTACAGCTGGCAGGTAGAAAAAAATGACGCCGGAAAACTTCAGCCGGTTGGAAAGCCTCAATTTGAACAATTTAAAAAAGGCGTTGCAGGTGGAAATGGTTACCAGGTTTTTCGCTTCAAAGCTAAAGCCGCAGGAACAATAGAACTTAAATTAAATTACCTGCGTTCGTGGGAAAAGAATAAGGCTCCGGCAAAAACTTATGCAATTACTGTAGAAATCAAGAACTACAAAGTATCTTCAATACCCATAAAAGAAACCACTTATTATTACACCCTTGACATTAAATACCCGCAGATTACCGGTTATTTCAGCGAAACTTCCTGCGGAAAATTCAACAATATTGTCCAGGGGTATATATTTGACCAGATAAAAGACTTTAAGGAACAGGCAAAAGAATCAAAAAACTTATTAGACACCGTGAAGCAGCCGAGCAGTATTACTTTTAATTATGAAACAAAACTCTCAACCGGACAGCTCATAAGTGCCGTTTTAACTGGAAATTCTTACTATACCGGCAGCGCCCATCCAATGGACCTTTATTATACTTTGGTTTATGATTTAAAAAACAATAAAGAATTAACGTTAAAGGACCTCTTTAAACCGGATTCCGGTTACTTAAACATTATTTCAAAATACTGCATAGATTATCTTTCAAAACAGCAGGACGCAAATTCAGAAATGATAAGTGCCGGTGCAGCGCCAAAAGAAGAGAATTATAAGAACTTTTACATAACAAAAGAAGGTCTAGGCATAATTTTTATTCCTTACCAGGTTGGTTCCCGCCCCTTCGGGTCTCCCAATGTCCTGATACCTTATGAATCGTTAAAAGACATCATAAACATGGAGGGTCCAGCCGGTTCGCTGGTAAAGTAATTTGAATCTTATTGTCCAGATGAATTATACCGTTCGAGAAATTCTTCTTTGAACTTCTCGAATCTGCCCTCTTTTATTGATTCCCTGATTTTAGCCAGAAGATTGCAGGAGAAATAAAGATTATGGTATGTTGCCAGGCGGGGTCCTAAAATTTCATCAGCCATGAATAGATGCCTCATATAAGCCTTTGTATAATTCCTGCAAAGATAACATCCGCATTCTTCATCAGGCGGAGAGAAGTCAAGCCTGTATTTGCTGTTCTTCAAAACAACCTTGCCTCTTGAAGTAAGCAATGTGCCGTTTCTCCCGATTCTCGTGGGAAGAACGCAGTCAAACATATCCACCCCCCGGGTTATGCACTCAAAAAAATCTTCAGGCTTGCCCACGCCCATCAGGTATCTCGGTTTTTCCTGAGGCAGTAATGGAACTATATCTTCAAGAACCCTGTGCATGTCTTCTTTTGGCTCTCCCACAGAAAGACCCCCGAGAGAAAACCCTTCAAAGCCTGATTCAATCATAAACCCGGCGCTTTCTTTTCTTAAGTCTGTATAAACTCCGCCCTGAACAATTCCAAAAAGCATCTGACTGCTGCTGCTGTGAGTTTCTCTGGAAATTTTTGCCCAGAGATGAGTCCTCTTAAGGGAATTTCTTGCGTATTCATATTCGCATGGATAAGGGAGGCACTCATCAAGCGGCATTATGATGTCACTCCCGAGGGATTCCTGAATTTTTATTACTTTTTCCGGCGTGAAAAAGTGCTCAGAGCCGTCAATATGAGAGCGGAATACAACTCCGTCATCGGTAACTTTTCTTAAGGAATTAAGGCTGAAAACCTGAAAGCCTCCGCTGTCGGTAAGAATAGGTTTCTCCCAGCGCATAAAGTTATGCAGTCCGCCGGAAGAGGCAATCACCTCAACCCCGGGGCGAAGGTACAAATGATAAGTATTGGCAAGAATAATGCTTGCACCCGTTGAATCAACTTCTTCCGGGGTCATGGCTTTTACCGTTGCCTGCGTTCCCACCGGCATAAAAACAGGAGTTTCAATTATGCCTCTGGGGGTGCTTAAAATTCCTGCCCTGGCAAGAGTTTTACCAGATTTTGCAATTACTGAGAAAGAAAATAAGCTCATATACTTTATCTGGTAATTCAATTGCCGGAACATTTTTCCTTTTCTGCCGGTCTATGGCATATAAACAATCTCTAGAAAACTTTCATTGCGAACCCCTACCTTGCCCGTTCGGGGAACGGGCACTACATCCTCTCCCCGCGTACGAGGGTGAGGGACGGCCATTACAAGGAAAATAAACTGCCTCAGCGAATAAACTACCCTGCAGTAAAGTTACGGGGTATTGATCGCAAAATAAGCATCCTGTGAGGTAAAATGTGCACCCTGATTGCAATTATAGACCCTAATCCCGATACTAAAATTCTCTTTTTTGAAAACAGGGACAAGCCTGATGAACTTTTTCAGGGAGATGAAATGAGAGTTCTTCAGCCCAATAATGTCGTTGCTCTCTTTGACCGGAGATCAGGCGGTATAGTGGCAGGATACTCAGCAGAAACCGGTGTCTTCGGAGGCGTTACAAATGTTCCCGGCTATCCGGCAAAAGGCTCAAGAGGCGTCGTCCTGATGGAAGTCCTGACAGAATCAGCCAATCTTCACGAAGCCATTTCATTTTTAAGAGGCAAACTCCCATCAGGTCATTATAGCTCTGCCAACTACATTTTAGGCAGCAATGAAGCTGTTTATAAATTAGAAAGCTTTGGAAAAAAACTTCATGTTTCCTCTCCCAGAAAAAGAGGGTTTGCTACAAATAATTTTGTTTCCCTTACAGGTGAAAAGATTATCCCGGCTTCCAGGGCGCGTTTTAACTGGCTTGAAAAACATTTCATCAGGAAGAGAAAACTTAAACTTGAAGATTTTCTTCATCTCGGCTCATTTCACAACGAAAAAGTACCTGATGCTGCGGTATGCCGCCATTCCCATGAAAGGCTGGGATACACGGTTTCAAGCTTTGTTTTTGAAATTACAAAAGAGGGAAAAGCTAACTTTTATTACGCCCCCGGTCCCCCCTGCACTTACAAGTACGAAGCTATTTTTTTAACCTCTTAAGAAGCTTTCTAAAATCTGTCCCCGAATTTCATTGAAATTATGGCATATAAAAGTATATCAGAGTATCCAAAAATATAAAATAATATTGACAGTTCCTGGCAAGAGTTTTACCAGATTTTGCAATTACTGAGAAAGAAAATAAGCTCATATACTTTATCTGGTAATTCAATTGCCGGAACATTTTTCCTTTTCTGCCGGTCTATGGCATATAAACAATCTCT
>JAMDEM010000178.1 GCA_023486985.1 Bacillota bacterium | reverse complement strand
TTGGTCCGGGAAGATTTTTTCGGCTTCTTTACTGCAGCCGAAACTTTTGTTTTAGCCTTTACTGCGGGCTTTTTCTTTTCTACAGTTTTTTTCTTTGAAGCAGCTTCCTGCTTCTTTTTTGCGGCAGTTTCTTTTTTGGATTTATTTCTTTCGTTTTTCTTTGCCATAACTCTCTCCTTTTTCGCTTTTTACTTCAGCGAAATTTATTTGGTCTTCATCCCACATTTCAGTTTGCCGGCACTGCAGTGCTGCTACGGGTGAAAAGTTCCTGTGCAGCGGCGTGGGTCCGTGAAGGCGCAGAGCTTCAAGATGATCCTTTGTGCCGTAGCCTTTATTGTTAGCAAAGCCGTATTGCGGAAACTGCTGATGGTAATTATCCATGATACTGTCCCTTATAACCTTGGCTATGATGGAAGCAGCCGCAATGGAAAAGCTTTTAAGGTCGCCTTTAACAATAGCCCTCTGGCTTATGTATATTTCCGGCACGGTAAAATTTCCGTCAACCATCAAAAAATCCGGCTTTACTTTTAAGCCTTCCACCGCTTCTTTCATTGCCGCATAGCTGGCTTTCATTATATTATACCTGTTTATAAAGTCAACCGGCACCACAGAACAGCTCCAGCTTAAAGACTTTTCTTTTACATATGCAAAGAGCTCTTCCCTTTCGTGGGATTTCAGGAGCTTGGAGTCCTTAACTCCGGGAATCATCGGATTTCTGTCAAAGATCGCTGCTGCAGCCACGACAGGTCCCGCAAGAGGCCCCCTGCCTGCCTCGTCAACGCCTGCGATAAGAGAAAAGCCGTTATTCTTTGCCTCTTCCTCGTATTTTTCTATGCTTTTCAAGCGCTTTTCTTCCTGTTTTAAAACCTTTTTGTCTTCGGGAGCAAGAGATGAAAGGCCGCCGGCTATATTGAAAATTTCGGAAATTTCAAGTTTTCCTTCGAGGGAGGATACTATTTTCTTTATTTTTGTAAAGGAGGCTTCGTTTGGCAATTAATCTTCTCCTCCGTTAATTTTATGGATATATTAATTCAAAATGAAGCCGCAGTCAAGTGGCTGGCGAAAAGTGGCTGGCGAAAGGATGATGGGTTATTCCGGCATTTCCAGTGTGATTCGCCCGAATTTTCCTTCTCTGAAGGTTTTAATGAGGTTCAGGGCGGCTTTTTCAAGGTCAGGCTCCCCGCCTTTTGAAAGAAAACCCCTCTCATTTGCCCATCCTCCAAGACTTGCCGGGCATTCCACTTTTTTGTCCTGCAGGAAGTTGAGCAAATCTTCAGCTATTTCCTCAAGAGGGAGAACTTCGTCTTTTATAGCCCCGGTAAGAGCAAGTTTCCAGAGGCTTGAAGAATCCTTAATACGGGGCATTAAAATGCCCGGCGTATCCATTACGGAGAGGTCATCCGGCAGGTTTATCCATTGAACCCCAACCGTTACACCTGCTTTTTTGCCCGTACGGGCACGGGCGCGTCCGGCAAGGACATTTATTACAGATGATTTGCCTGCATTTGGAATTCCGCAGACTAGGATTCTTATATTCTTTGACTGTATTTTCTTCCGGCTTCTTCTGGAAATAATTTCAAGTTTTAGCTTTTTAATTTCATTAAAAAGCTCGTTTGCACCCCTTCCGGTAAGAGCGTCAAAAATAAGAGTATTATTATCTGATTTGTTAAAAAAAAGAAGCCACTTTTTTGTGGCATCTGTTTCTGCAAGATCTGATTTATTTAAAAGATATAAAATTTCTTTGCCGGTAAAAAGCTTCTCGAAATCAGGGTTTAAAGAGGAAAAGGGCGCTCTTGAATCCAGCACTACTATAGTCAGATGAGCAAATTTTAAGAGAGCCTGAAGCTCTCTTTTCGCTCTTGCCATATGCCCGGGAAACCAGGGAGATTTCATTTTATCGGACCAAACTCCTTTAGGGGCCAGAAGATGAAAAAAGCTTTTCCTTTTATTAGACCGGAGTCAACAAAACCCCAGACCCTGGAGTCTTCGCTGTTTCTCCTGTTGTCTCCAAGAACAAAATATTGACGGGCAGGAACTGCGACAGGCCCGTAGTTGTCTGTATCTTTTTCTGTCAGATACGGTTCTGGTATTGCCTGGTTGTTGAGGTAAACAGTGCCGCTTTTTATTTCAACTTTATCCCCGGAAATGCCTATCACTCTTTTTATATAATCCTTGTTTGTATCAGCCGGGCACTTGAATATTATTATGTCGCCTCTCGATGGCTGTTCAAAATGATAAATGAATAGATTGACCCCGATGCGCTCGCCGGTATGAAGTTTCGGTTCCATGGAGCTTCCCTGCACCACGGAAACACGGCCAATAAAGTTGATTATTACAAGCGTGATAATGGCAATCTGAAGGAAATACAGAAAAGATTCTTTGACTTCCTTTTTAAAGCGGTCGAACATTTTTGCTACCTCAGAACTCTCATCCGCCTGGGAGGCCAGAAAACAATCATTGCCCTGCCGACCACATTACCGGCAGGCAGTTTTCCCCACGCCCGGCTGTCATAAGAGTTATTTCTGTTATCACCCATTACAAAATAAAATCCCGGTTCAATTTTAATAGTGGGCATGTCCAGGAAGGGCCTTTCGTTTATGTAAGGCTCGGTTAAAGGCTTGCCGTTTACATAGACAATACCGTCTTTAACTTCCACTGTATCTCCGCCCACGGCTATAAGCCTTTTAATAAAGTCCTTGTCATTTTCCCCAGCCTCCGGCGGCGGGTGAAATACAACGATATCTCCCCGGTGGGGCGGTTTGAAGCGGTAGCTAATCTCATTTACCAGTATCAGGTCCCCCACCTGCAAGGTGGGAATCATTGAACCCGAAGGTATATAAAAGGTCCTGATCACATAGTGAATTAGGATAAGGGCAGTTATTCCGGCAATAATAAAGGAATCAAGATATTCCTTTAAGATTTTTTTCCTGTTTCCGGCAAGAAAGCTGTCCATGAATTTAAGCTTGAAAGCAAAGAAAAGTCTCACAACAGCCAAAACCAGGATTATAACTATAAGTTGTACTGGAGTTAAGGGTGGGTGCATTATCGTATTAACGCTAGCGTCTGATTTCCTCCAGCTTCTTTTCTTTTACACGGGCGGATTTGCCGACTTTTTCTCTGAGATAATAAAGGCGGGAGCGCCTTACGTGCCCCTGTTTTACAACTTCCAGCTTTTCCAGCCGGGGCGAATGAAGAAGAATGGTTCTCTCCACGCCCACGCCGTGAGAGATTCTTCTTAAGGTGATGCTCTCATTGATTCCTGTGTTTCTTCTTTCAATGCATATTCCTTCAAAGGGCTGCAATCTCTCTCTGGTTCCTTCTATGACCTTGATATATGCTTTTAAAGTATCTCCGGGCTTAAAGTCCGGAATGTCCTTCTTAAGTTGTTCCTGTTCAATAAGCTTTATGGAATCCATTGAAAACTTCCTCCTGTAATTTTTTAGCAAATACAAATAGAAATTATATCATAAAATTATTTGCTTTGCAAATCAGGCCTTTTCCTGAGAGTTCTTTCCAGAGCCTTGCTGTTTCTCCATTTTTCTATCCCGGCATGATTGCCTGAAAGCAGGATTTCAGGCGCTTTCATTCCCCGGAAGTCTGAAGGCCTGGTGTACTGGGGAAAATCAAGCAAAAGAGAGCTGAATGATTCATGTTTGAGCGATTCTTCATCAATTACTCCCGGTATGAGCCTTGCAACGGCATCAACAACAACCATACAGGGAATCTCTCCGCCGGTAAGGACATAATCTCCTATGGAAATCTCTTCGTCGGCAAGAAATTCTCTTGCTCTTTCATCCACGCCTTCGTAATGCCCGCAGAGAAAAATAAGATGGGATTCACATGAAAGCTCAAGGGCTTTCTCCTGAGTAAAAAGTTTCCCCTGGGGGCAGAGAAGAATTACCTTCCCCTTGCTTTCGGAAATCTTTCTGATATGCTCTACCCCGTCAAAGAAAGGCTCGCATTTCATTATCATTCCCGCTCCCCCGCCAAAGGGAGCATCATCAACAGTTTTATGCTTGTCCGTGGTAAAATCGCGCAGGTTATGAAGATGGATTTCTATTAATCCGGCGTTTTTAGCCCGTTTGATGATACTGCTGTCAAGAGGCGAGAAAATCTCGGGAAAGATTGTTAAAATATCAATCCTCATTTATAAATTCCTCTAAAAGTTTAATCCACATTTTCTTCTGCTCCAGGTCTATTTTTTTGATGACTTTTTTCAAAGCTGGAACCAGAATAACTTCTTTCTTTCCCTGTACGACATAAACATCGTTTGAAGGAAGGTCAAGAATTTCAGTTAATTTGCCAATCAGTTCCCCTGTTTCTAAATAAACATCAAGCCCGATAATCTGGAACTGATAAAATGTGTCAGGCGGAATAGGCTTCAGGTCAGCTTCTTCGATATAGATTTCAGCGCCCTTAAGCTTTTTTGCCTCATCTATAGAAGAAAAACCCCTGAACTTCATGACCGCTTTGCTGCCCTGAAGCCGGGATTTTTCAACTTCCATCTTTACCATTTTTCCGGGCTCGGAGGAAATGGAGAGAAAGTAAAACCTGTCTTCAAGAAATCTTTCAGGAAAGTCTGTTAAAACGCTCACTTTCACTTCCCCCAGCAAGCCGTGTGTGGAGGTAACCCTGCCCACAAGAATCATTTAAGCCTGTCTAATCTCCACTATCTGCCAGTCCTTGATTATGATTTCAGCTTTTGATATCTTATCAAGGAAGTTGTCTCCCACTTTCAGCTCTACTGAACCTTCAAAAATTCTGAAGGGAAGCTCTGCGCCGTCCTGGACATTTTCAACTTCCTTGATTTTCCAGGCAAGCTCTCCTCGTAGTTTCATCAGTCTTTCTTTTTCTGTTTCATACTGCTGAGTCATGAGGGAAGCCTGCTGGGGATTGGTTAAATCAAGGGCGCTGATTTTTTTCTTTGATTCGGTATCCAGAAGCTTCAGGTTTTCATCTATCTTGGCAATGGTGGTGTTGGCTTCGTCAATGAGCTGCTTTCTGAATTCCTCAGTCATGATCACGTTTACCGCAACCGGCCTTTTAAGATCAATTGAGCTCACTTAATTACCCCCTTTAGATAATTTCTATCATTACCCGCTTGCCTTCTTTAACGGCTGCTGCTTTTACCAGGGTTCTTAAAGCCTGGGCAATCCTGCCCTGTTTCCCGATAACCTTGCCCATATCTTCAGGAGAAACTCGCAGTTCCAGTATTACGGATCTTTCACCGTCAATCTGGCTTACTTTCACTTCATCCGGATGATCTACAAGGGATCTGGCAAGGTATTCCAGCAAACTTTTAACCATGTTTCACCTCCGCCAGTTTTGTTTCTGTTATTTTCAAATGGCGATAATCCAGGGCAAACCCGTGGATAACGCATGAGAAAACAAGCTTTGCTTATTTTGTGATCGAAAACTCTGCAGTTTTGCTGCGGAGTGTCATGCCGCAAAACAAGCTTTGCTTATTCTGCTTTTTCTTTGGATTTTCTACCTCTATGAGCTGTTCCGGGTTCTTCTTCACGAACCAGTTCGTCTACGGAAATTTTCTTTCTGGATCTTGTAGAAGGCACTTTCGAAGCTTCCTCAGCCGTTGGAGTAGCAGCGGGAATTCCTTTCTCGAATTTTTCCCATGTGCCGATCTTCTCCAGAAGCCTTTTTACCACATCTGAAGGCTGGGCGCCGGTTTTGAGCCATTTCAGGACCTTATCTTCCTTAAAGGAAATTGTGGCTGGCTCGGTTCTCGGGTTGTAATGTCCCAGGGTTTCAATGAATCTTCCGTCTCTTGCGTTTCTTTCATCGGCTGCAACGAGTCTGTAGCTGGGCTGCTTTTTTGCTCCTACTCTTCTTAATCTCAGCTTTACCATCTGTTCACCTCCTGTTCTTGTCTAATCTTTTTTTAATCGTCTTACCTTTGCAGGGGTTTGATTCATCAAACCCGCTTCTTTTTGTTGTATTTGTAGTAGTGGCAAAGCTTGCTTTGCCTTTTTATGGAGAGCAAGCTCTTCCACTACGAACCTGTCGGATAAATCCAGACCCTACGCATTCTTTTATAACCTGCAGGGTTTGATTCATCAAACCCTGCAGGTTATAGGGCAGGATAAACCTGCCTCCTGCGTTTACGAACCAAAGAAGGGCACTTTTACTCCTCTTCCTTTTTTCCCTTTTTCCATATCCACGAGCTGCTTCATCATTTTCTTAGCCATCTCGTAATTTTTCAATAGCTTGTTTACGTCGGCAACTTCATTGCCTGAGCCTGCAGCAATCCGCCGCCGCCGGCTTGCATTTATAACATAAGGATTTCTCATTTCCTGTTTTGTCATTGACTTGATGATTGCTTCAAAGCGGGCAAGCTGTTTTTCTTCAATATTAATATTTTTCAACTGCTTTGACTGTGAGAAACCGGGAATCATCCCGAGTATCTGGTCAATAGGACCCATATTCTTCACCTGCTGGAGCTGCTCCAGAAAATCTTCCAGGGTGAATTCCTGAGCCCGGATTTTCTTTTCAAGTTACGCGGCTTTTTCTATGTCAACCGAAGCTTCTGCTTTTTCAATAAGAGTAAGAACATCACCCATCCCGAGAATTCTTGAAACCATCCTCTCGGGATGAAAAACTTCCAGGGCGCTCAGCTTCTCTCCAACGCCAATTAGTTTGATGGGCTTTCCTGTTACGCTCTTAACAGAGAGGGCGGCTCCGCCTCTTGCGTCGCCGTCCAGTTTGGTAAGAATAACCCCATCTATTCCAACCTGGTTGTTGAAAGTTTCTGCCACATTGACGGCATCCTGGCCTGTCATGGCATCAACTACCAGAAGGACTTCATGGGGTTTCAGGAAATCCTTTAGTTCTACCAACTCCTTCATTAATTCTTCGTCAATGTGAAGCCTTCCTGCTGTATCAATTATGATTATGTCTCTGCCTTCTTTGCCGGCATAGCCGATGGCACCCTGCACTATCTTAAGGGGATTTGTTTTTTCACCCAGGGCAAAAACAGGAACGCCTATTTGACCGCCCAGAACCTGAAGCTGGGATATAGCCGCGGGCCTGTAAATGTCGGTAGCTACAAGAAGGGGGCGGTTGCCTTTTTCCTTGAAGCTGAGGGCAAGTTTTCCGCAGGTTGTTGTTTTTCCCGATCCATGCAAGCCTACAACCATAAATATTGTGGGAGGATGGGAAGCCATGTTAAGCTTTGCCGAGGTGGCGCCCATTATATCAATAAGTTCATCTTTGACAAATTTTACAACGAGCTGGCCCGGTGTAAGACTCTGCCAGACTGCCTCTCCAATGGCTTTTTCCTTAACCTTATTTACGAATTCCTTTACTACCTTAAGGTGGACATCAGCTTCCAGCAAAGCCATTCTTACTTCACGAAGAGCTTCATTAACATCCTGCTCGGTAAGTTTTCCGCGGCTTCGAAGTTTTTTAAATATGTTGTTCAGGCGTTCAGATAAATTTTCAAACATGAAAAACCTTCTTTAATTACCCCTCTTATAAGTTCTCTTTTTGCTGAAGGTAGAACTTAAAGATTACCCTCGCCCCTCCGGGGAACTTATCTGTATCTACATTTTTTACTGGGCAAATCAAGGGAGAATTCTTTAACTCCCCCAGCCCCTCTTTACAAAAGAGGGGAGAATTTGTGTTCCTCCCCTTAAAATAAGGGGAGGGTAGGTGGGGTTATTTTGTCATCCGGAAGTTATTCTTTACTATCCGTTGTATGTCCTTTTTAAAAAGTTTTTAACAGGAAAAAAACTCTGCATAAAGAAATTGGATTTATTAAGGATAAGGGAATAAAAATGGATGTTCACCAGATAGCTGAAATTTTCTTCGAGACAGCAGAGTTTCTAGAAATGAAGGGAGAAAATCCCTTCAAAGTAAGAGCTTATGATAAAGCCGCCCGGGTTATTGACGGGCTTGCCAAACCTGTTGAATATTATGCCGAAAAAGGCGAACTGGAAAGCATTCCCGGTATTGGAAAATCCATTGCCGAAAAGATTACGGAAATTCTCAAAACCGGCAAGTGCCGGTACCACGAAGACCTTAAAAAAGAATTTCCTCCTGCAATCCTGACCCTAATGAATATCCAGGGGCTGGGACCAAAGAAAGCTTATGTCCTTTATAAAGAAATGAAAATCGGAAGTGTGGAGGAGCTGGAAAAAGCCGCACGCGAGGGAAAACTAAGGGATTTAAAGGGCTTTGGCAGAAAAACTGAAGAAAATATTTTAAAAGGCATAGAGATGGCAAAAAGCCAAGGCGGCAGGCTTCTCATTGGAACGGCTCTGCCTATGGCAGAAGAAATAATTGCTCACCTAAAAAAATTGCCGGAGGTGCGGGCAATAAGTGAAGCCGGATCCCTGAGAAGACGCAGGGAAACAATCGGAGATATTGACATACTTGTTGCTTCCAGTGAGTCAAAGCCGATTATGGAGGCTTTTGTCAGGCTTCCTATAGTGAAGGAAATTCTGGCTAAGGGAGATACAAAGGCTTCAGTTTTAACTGCGGAAAACCTTCAGGTTGATTTAAGAGTAGTTAGCCCTGAAAGCTATGGCGCCGCGTTGCAGTATTTTACCGGCTCCAAAGAACATAATATAAAGCTCAGGACGATGGCTGAAGCCATGGGATACAAGATAAACGAATACGGAGTTTTCAGGGTTAAAGACAATAAAAAAATTGCCGGTGAAACTGAAGAAAGCGTTTATAAGGTTCTTGGCCTTCAGATGATTCCTCCAGAAATAAGGGAAAGCGGGGAAGAGATAAAAGCAGCTCAAAAGGGAGAAATTCCACGATTGGTGGCGATGGAAGATATAAAAGGAGACCTTCATGTGCACAGCCACTGGAGCGACGGAGTTAATACTTTTGAAGAGCTTGCCGGTCAGGCTCAGTCCATGGGGTATGAATATATAGGGCTTTCTGATCATTCACAGTCTCTTAAAGTTGCAAAAGGGCTTACCCCCGAGCGGATGAAAAAACAGGGCAAAGAAATTGACGAGCTTAATAAAAAGTTTAAGAATTTTACTATTTTAAAAGGCGTGGAGCTTGATATACTTCCGGACGGAAAGCTGGATTTTGAAGACGAACTCCTTGAAAAGCTTGATGTAGTGACAGCTTCCGTTCATTCTAACTTCAAGCAGGATAAGAAGACAATTACCGGCCGCCTTTGTTCCGCATGTAAAAATCCAAATGTTGATATAATAGGGCATCCCTCGGGCAGGATTATGGGCCAGAGGGATGGCTATGAAGTTGACTGGGATGAGTTTTTAAAGACTGCAGCCAGGACAGAAACTGCGGTGGAAATAAATTCTTTTCCTGAAAGGCTTGATTTGCGGGATACTTACTGCAAGGAATTAAAAGATATGGGCGGCAAGGTTACCATAAATACCGATGCCCACAATGTTCACCATTTTGCATGGATGAAGTTTGGCGTATCGGTTGCAAGGCGGGGCTGGCTTGAAGATAAAGATGTGTTGAATACTTACAGCAAAGACAAACTGTTGAAATGGCTTAAAAGCAGGAAGGAAAAATGAAGTACAATGCGGTTGTAAAAGAAATTCATCCCTGCGGGTGCACGGTTGAAGGCGATGTGCTTCTTGACCTGAACGGTCTCCTCTTCCGTTGTTATTATCAAATGGACGAGAAATATGCCCTGAAATATTTTGTTGAAGATTCAATTGTTGCCGTTGATCTGTGGCTTCGCTGGGGATATGCAAAAAAGATTGACACTGAAAAAAGAATTATGAGCAAATTTCCTCATGTGGGCAGGGAAGAGGTGCTTGGGCAGGCTGAAGAGATTTTTAATGAAAATGAATTCAGGTTAAAAAGCGAGATTGATATTGATGTGGAGCTTGAGCAGGAAACTACGGACGATTTTGCAGAAGGGGATTATCTTCTTATTCAGGGCACCTATCAGGCTTATTCTTTTAAAGGCTTGTATGACAGATTTTCTCCATTAGGAAAGACTTCATAAATAAGGAGAGAGACAGACAGCAATGCCGGAGAGGAGACTTCTGTGTCAGTCTGTCTGGAAAATACTTAAGTTATGCGTGTTTTAATCATAGAAGATGAACAAAAAACAGCGTTATACCTTCGAAAAGGGCTGACTGAAAGCGGCTTTGTAGTAGATATAACCTGTGAGGGCGAGGAGGGTTTCTTTCTTGCTACAACCCGCGAATACGACCTTATTATCCTTGATGTAATGCTGCCGGGTAAAGATGGCTGGTCAATTATTGCCGGAATAAGGCAGAGGGGAAAGCAAACACCAGTCCTTTTCCTGACTGCACGTGACTCGGTTCATGACAGGGTCAGAGGGCTGGAATCAGGTGCAGACGACTATCTGGTGAAGCCTTTTTCGTTCTCTGAATTGCTAGCCCGGGTGCGCAGTATCCTCCGCCGCGGCCCGATCCGGCAAACCGAAATACTCAGGATTGCGGACATGGAGATTAATCTCGTGAGGCGCAGGGCAATAAGAGGCGGGCAAATCCTTGAATTGACGCCTAAGGAGTTTGCTCTTCTGCTGATGATGGCGCAACGGGCAGGGGAAGTCCTCTCACGGACACTGATCGCAGAAGAGGTCTGGGATATGAACTTTGACAGTGATACCAATGTTGTGGACGTCGCTATCCGCAGGCTTAGAAGAAAAGTTGATGACCCTTTTGAAAATAAATTAATTCATACCATTCGCGGTGTAGGATATGTCTTTGAAGAGCGCTGAAAACGTAACAGGATACGGTAAATCGAACTCACCCCGCGGGTCGGTTGCACGGAAGTTAGTTTTTTTGTATATTATATCAGCATCCGGGCTGCTCATCATTGCTACTGTTTTTTTATACGGGGTGCTTATAGACAGCCTAAAAAAAGAAGACAACCGGTTCCTGGTCAACGAGATCCATGTCCTGCGTGTTATTTTACAGAAACGCCCTGATAACCCGAAGAACATTGAGGAAGAAGTGAAATGGGAAGGGACTGCTTTCCAGTTTTTCCGGTATTATGCCAGAATCACGGATGAGAAAAATCGCATCCTGATTGAAACTCCGGGATTGAGCAGTATAATTCCCGCATCGTTGTTTCCCCCTCCTTACGGGGTGGAAGAGAACCCCGCAAAAGGAATAAAACAGAGGTTGCGCGACGGCCGGACATATATCCTGATGTCAGCATGGGCAGGGCTGGGCCGTTCCGGCATAAAAAAGTGGCTCATCCAGGTGGCTCTGGATATTTCATATGAAGATGCCGTTGTCGCGGACTATCGCCGGAAGTTATCCCTTGTTCTCTTTCTGGGAATATTGTCTTCAGCCGCCGCAGGCTCGTTCATTGCAAAAAAAGGAATGCAGCCGCTTGAAGAAATAACAAAGAGTGTTCAGCAGGTCACTTTAAACCGGCTTCGAGAACGGATCGGTACAATAAAGTGGCCCCTGGAGCTGGTTTCGCTCGCTTCAGCTTTTGACGATATGCTCGGGCGCCTTGAAGATTCCTTTACCCGGTTGTCTCAATTTTCAGCCGATCTGGCTCATGAGTTGCGTACGCCTATCAATAATCTCATGGGTGAAGCCGAAGTCGTTCTTTCAAGAGCCAGAACATCCGGGGAATACATGCAGGTTCTTGAATCAAGCCTTGAAGAATACCGCAGGCTTTCAGGTATGATAGAAAGTATGCTTTTTCTGGCCAGTGCTGAAAACTCAGAAGCCAGGATTGATAAATCATTGTTTGACGCCCGCAAAGAAATTAAAACAGTTCTGGAATTTTATAATGTTTTAGCCGGTGAGAAAGGGGTCGAGACAACTTATGCGGGACAGGCATTATTATATGCAGACCGCATCCTGTTTCAGCGGGCGCTCGGCAATCTCCTCTCCAATGCAGTCCGGTATACCCCGCGCGGCGGGAAGATTGATATTTCTGTCAGACAATCGGATGATCAATCGGCCGAAGTCGGCGTAAGCGACACAGGCTCAGGCATTGAGCCGGAACACCTCCCGAGAATATTTGACCGTTTCTACAGGGCTGACCCCTCGCGCTCCGGGTACTCGCCGGGAACGGGATTGGGCCTTGCCATAGTCAAGTCTATAATGGATTTACACGGAGGCACGGTAACAGTGCAGAGCCTGCCCGGTAAAGGAACGACGGTAACCCTGAAGTTTTCACCGGCAAACTGAGCGCCCTGATTACAGAACTGTAATCTTTCTGTCATCTTCCTGTAAGAAACAGTCTGGTATTCTCTACTTAATGAATATTTCAAAAAGAATAATGGCAACCAGTATTATTAAATGGTGTTCGATAAGCTTATTATTTATTGTTTTTATAAGTAAATACGCCTGGGCTGACAGTTTAATGGATATATTTAAGGCGTCTGCAAATAATTCACCAGCCATAAAAGCCTTGAATTATCAGGAACAATCTTTACTCAATGAGCAGCTTGCCCTTGATAAGAAAAGATTTTCTAATTACAGCGCAGGCCTGTCTCATTCGAACATATCCTCGCGGCTGGCCGGACAATATACCATATCAGATATTGATTTTTTCGGAACTTTTGATATCTTTGATAAGACAAGATTTGAGCGGGAGAAAAAGTATTACGATATTTATATGACAAAACTTAAAATAAACATCGAGAGAAAAAAGCTGTTCTCGGCTGTTAGTGATAACTATTTTAATCTGGTTCGAAACAAAATGCTTATAAGCATGCGGGAAGAAAATCTCAAGTGGCTCGATAAAGGTATCACGCTTGTAAAACAGGGAATAAAAAAAGGGATATTTCCCGGGGTGGAATTAAACAGATGGGAAATTGAAAAATTAAACGAATCCAGCCTTATTGAATCATACAGGTCCGAAGAAAAAAAGGCGGAACAATCGCTGATGCTGCTGACAGGCAGGCAGTCTCTCAATATCAGCTACCCGGACAAAATAGGAGTCATCTGCCTGAGCGAGCCGGACTACATCAAGCATTCTCCTGAATTATATGCCTTTGATGCAAGCAGGAAAAAATTTGAAGTTGATATTGAGAGTGAACAAAAAGGATGGTATCCCGATTTACAGGTCGGCAATTCGTATGAACTGAACCGCGATCCAACTGCGAACGGTAATCTTTATACAATTTATGCAAACCTGAATTTTCATTTTCCCGACGGCGGCAAACGCTATCGAATCCAGTCTCTGAAAGACAGTATAGCCGGTCTCGAGTTAGAATACAAAAACACTGAAATCGCTCTGCTGGATACTTACAGGAATACTTTAATTGAAATTCAATCGGGCCGGGAGCTGATAAAATCCTTGAATCAAGCGGTTGAAGTTTCAGACGATACTCTCAAAAAGCAGATGAAAGGTTATGAAAAGCAGGTAATAGATTTTATGGCTCTTATTAACACTTTCAGGGAATATCTTGCCGCACGGGAAGGCTTAATAAATAACACGACTAAATTGAACAGGAACTACTGGTATCTTTATCATCTGACTGAAGGGGATATTTATCAGTGAAATCAAGATTAACAAAAAATATTTTCATATCAATCGCTGTTGTTCTGATGCTTTTCCTTTCAGCGTTCTTTGTGCTAAAACATTTTCAGAGCAGGATGACAAAAAGCAGTATTTCATCCGGCGGGGAGTCAGAGACGGGTAAACCTGAAACTTTACCTGTGGAGGTAAAAGTAGTCACGGTCACTTCTTCTGCAGAAAACATCATGCTTGAGTCCCAGGGAAAGGTTATGCCCTCCAGAACTTTCTCGATTCCTGCTCTTTCAGAGGGAAAAGTAACCAGAGTTTATTTTAATAAAGGAGACTTTGTCGGGAAAGGGGCGGCTCTTGCCGTTATAAGCAACCCGGATGTCAACAGCGATATTTCATCTCTGAATAGTAAAATCAGCATTAATCAAACCTCGATCGGTATACTCCGGCGGAAAATTCAGGAAAGTGATAGTAAAAAAAGGCTGAATCAGGAGCAAATAAAGGAGGACGAGGCAAAATTAAAGGATTACCGGGAGATGTTAACCCTCGGCCTGGTAACTAAAAATGATCTCAGAAATGTCAAAAACGGCCTAAGAGCGCTTCAAATCGAATCCCGCAACATTGATATAGAAGCCCAGGGCATAAAGAATGATATTGAGACAAAAAAGTCAGAAAATCAGGATTCTTTAATGCTTTTGAGCAAGCTGAAGCTTCGCATGGAGAACTTCAGGGTAAGTTCGCCGTATTCCGGGTATCTTATTGATATTGCGCCGGAAGGAAGTTTTGCAAACTACGGACAGAGCCTTGCCGCTATTGCATCCACCGGTTATGAATATGTGGAAGCCCTTATACCGGCGGATCAGGCTGAGGGTTAACATCTCCCGGTAATCTTTATACAATTTATGCAAACCTGAATTTTCATTTTCCCGACGGCGGCAAACGCTATCGAATCCAGTCTCTGAAAGACAGTATAGCCGGTCTCGAGTTAGAATACAAAAACACTGAAATCGCTCTGCTGGATACTTACAGGAATACTTTAATTGAAATTCAATCGGGCCGGGAGCTGATAAAATCCTTGAATCAAGCGGTTGAAGTTTCAGACGATACTCTCAAAAAGCAGATGAAAGGTTATGAAAAGCAGGTAATAGATTTTATGGCTCTTATTAACACTTTCAGGGAATATCTTGCCGCACGGGAAGGCTTAATAAATAACACGACTAAATTGAACAGGAACTACTGGTATCTTTATCATCTGACTGAAGGGGATATTTATCAGTGAAATCAAGATTAACAAAAAATATTTTCATATCAATCGCTGTTGTTCTGATGCTTTTCCTTTCAGCGTTCTTTGTGCTAAAACATTTTCAGAGCAGGATGACAAAAAGCAGTATTTCATCCGGCGGGGAGTCAGAGACGGGTAAACCTGAAACTTTACCTGTGGAGGTAAAAGTAGTCACGGTCACTTCTTCTGCAGAAAACATCATGCTTGAGTCCCAGGGAAAGGTTATGCCCTCCAGAACTTTCTCGATTCCTGCTCTTTCAGAGGGAAAAGTAACCAGAGTTTATTTTAATAAAGGAGACTTTGTCGGGAAAGGGGCGGCTCTTGCCGTTATAAGCAACCCGGATGTCAACAGCGATATTTCATCTCTGAATAGTAAAATCAGCATTAATCAAACCTCGATCGGTATACTCCGGCGGAAAATTCAGGAAAGTGATAGTAAAAAAAGGCTGAATCAGGAGCAAATAAAGGAGGACGAGGCAAAATTAAAGGATTACCGGGAGATGTTAACCCTCGGCCTGGTAACTAAAAATGATCTCAGAAATGTCAAAAACGGCCTAAGAGCGCTTCAAATCGAATCCCGCAACATTGATATAGAAGCCCAGGGCATAAAGAATGATATTGAGACAAAAAAGTCAGAAAATCAGGATTCTTTAATGCTTTTGAGCAAGCTGAAGCTTCGCATGGAGAACTTCAGGGTAAGTTCGCCGTATTCCGGGTATCTTATTGATATTGCGCCGGAAGGAAGTTTTGCAAACTACGGACAGAGCCTTGCCGCTATTGCATCCACCGGTTATGAATATGTGGAAGCCCTTATACCGGCGGATCAGGCTGGAAATATTAAAAGCGGGCAAAAATCTGAAATTGATTTTAACGGCAAAAAAGTGGATGGTATTGTCAGGTATATTTATCCGGTTGCTGATTCAAATATGATAAGAGTTAAGGTTATGCCTGCAAAACCCCTGCCTTTGAATCTCGGGGTGAAAGTGAGTTTCATAACCGGTCTTGCAAACATGTTTAAAATACCGAAATCTGCCGTGGTTCTTGTTGAAGGAGTGCCGGTGGTTTTTACGGTCAGGGGCAATAAGGCTTACAAGCGTGATATAAAAATAGGAAAGAATTATACCGACAGCGTGCTGGTTTTAAGCGGGTTAAATCGTGGAGACCGGGTAATAATTGAAAATGCTTATCTTTTAACGGAGGGAGCTGCTGTTAAGGTAGAGCAGTAGATTAAGCAGATTAAAATGAAAGACAGTTTTTTTGCCTCGGTTCTAAAGCATAAGATTTCAATATTTATGATTGTCCTGCTTCTGGCTTTTGTAGGATACAGGATGTCTCCTACCATATCGCAGGGGGTGTTTCCCAATGTCTTCTTTCCCCGGGTAAATGTGACCATAGAAAATGGATATGCCCCGGTAAATCAGATGCTTTTTCAGATTACAAGACCTGTTGAGGAGAGCCTTAAAACAGTTCAGGGTGTTGAGAGAGTAACTTCCGCCACCTCTGTGGGTTCAACCGATATCAACCTTTACTTTAGCTGGAGCATGAATCCTTACCTGGCTTATCAGCTTGTACAGGCAAGGCTGGCAGAACAAAAAAACACTTTGCCTTCTGATGCGAAGATAACTGTAATTCAGGCAACACCCAGCAGGTATCCTGTCGCCATGTATGCCATCGGGTCCGATAATGTGCCGCCCGGCAGGTTGACAGAAGTTCTTTACTATAATATAAGGCCGCTTCTTCTATCGGTAAATGGGATTCAGGATGTAGAAATTATAGCTCCTCAATGGCAGGAATATAAAATCGTTCTTGATGCTGAGAAAATGAAAAATTATGGATTGAGCGTTGATTTGATACTCACACTTTTAAAAGAACAGGATAATATCCAGTTTCTTGGGATTATAAGGGATTACAGGCAGCAATATGTGTTATCACTTAACCAGAAACCCACCAGCGTAAATAACATATCTGAATTAAAGATACCGCTTAGCGGCGGAAATTATGTCAGCCTTTCAGACATTGCCTTGATAGTTGAGGACACTGCTCCTCCGATAAAAGTTACTTCAGCCAGTGGTTTTAAAAATGCCGTTGTATTTAATATTTTAAGGCAGCCGGATGCCAACAGCATTAATACTATGAGCGAAATAGATCAGAAGTTGAAGCAATTCAACCATAATATGAAAGGCAGCGGCATGGAAGTCCGGAAATATTATGACGAGACTGAATTTATCAATGCAGCAATCAAAAGTGTCAGGGATGCTATAATACTTGGTACTTTGATTGCCTCACTTATCGTATTCCTGTTTTTAAAGAAGTTCAAAATATCCATATCCGTTCTGCTTACTGTCCCGGTAGTTTTCTTTATAACCATAATCGGAATAAAACTTTTGAGATTTGATTTCAACATTTTCTCTCTCGGCGGAATGGCGGCCGCAACAGGGGGGCTGATAGACCAGCTGATTATTGTTATTGAAAGCATTGAGAAGCGGTACAGGGAATCAAAGGATAAGATGGTTGCGGTTATGGAAGGTTCGAAGGAAATACTTCCTGCAATGACTGTCGCGACGCTGGTTTCAACTTTAATTTTCATGCCTCTTCTTATGGTGTCAGGCGTGGTGGGCACTTTTTTTAAACAGCTTGCCTTTGTCCTTATATTTACCTATGTAATATCCCAGATTCTGGCAATATTCCTCACGCCGATTATAGTCTATAGTTCACTCCCGGCCGTGCCTGTTGAAGAAAAACCAGACAGGCTCGACAGGTTTCTGGACTGGTACATACCGTTTCTCGGCAGTCTGAGAAGGTTTTCCTGGATTTCAGTTCCCATTATGCTCTCCGGTTTCTGTCTGTGTTTCCTGCTGTATAAGAACCTGCCTTCAACTTTCCTGCCGAAGTGGGATGAAGGTAATTTCGTGGTGGATATAGCCCTGCGGCATGGAACTTCTTTGAAAGACAGCTTTAATGAGTTCCTGGAAATCAGTAAATTAATAGATAGTACCCCTGAAGTAAGAAACTGGACATTAAGAGTCGGCGCAAGCCTCGGGCATGCATCGGAGCAGGCAAATGTCGGTGATTTTCTTGTGACCCTGAGAAAGGAGAGAAAGCGTTCCGTTTATGAAATAAAAGAAGAAGTAAAGGATAAAATTGCCGGAAAGTTCACGAACCTTGAAGAGCTTGATACACCTATGATTCTTGAAGACAGGCTTGGAGACATCCTTGGAGTGGAAGCGCCTATATCGGTTATCCTGTATGGTCCGGATCCCGACAAACTTATTTCCTGGGGAGAGAAGGTCAGAGACACTCTCAGAAAATCTGGAGAACTTGACGAGATAAATCTTAAGACTTCCTATGCATCGCCTTCGATAGAGGTCAGGTTAAAGCCGGATGCAGAAACTTTGTACGGTATAAATACATCAAATCTCATAAATCAGTTAAATGCAATGTACTGGGGAAGCGTTGTCGGCAATGTTATAAAAGGTGAAAAAATAATCGGCCTCAGGGTTATGCTGGGACATTCATCCGAAGACCCGATAAGTTATGTTAAAAATAATTTGCTTATCTATTCACCCGTCACCGGAGTCAACATTCCTTTAAGTTATGCGGCTGATTTAAAGTTTAAAAAAAATATTCCAGAAATAAGCCATTACAATCTTTCACCGGTGTCGGTAACTACTGTAAGATTTAAAGGCAATGATATGTCATACGCAGTCAAAACTGTAAAGTCAGCTCTGGCGGGTATGAATATCCCGCCGGATATTGCTCCGGAAGTATCAGGTTTTTATAAGGAGCAGCAGAGGTCTTTCAGCGAACTTACCTTTGTAATCATATTCTCAATCATCATTATATTTATATGCCTTATCCTGCAGTTTGAAAGGATACCCATAGCTCTTATAATTCTCGGCTGCCTGTTCCTTACGCTTTCCGGGGTTTTTTTTGCCCTGCTTATTACAGGCAGGCCACTGGATATAACTTCTTTTATGGGAATGCTCATTGTTTTAAGTATTGTAATAAATAACAATATCCTGATATTTCATTTCTATAAAAAGTATCGTGAACTTGGCTATAACAGAAAAGAATCGATACTCAGTTCTGTAAAGTTAAGATTCAGGCCCATATTGATGACCATGGTTTCAAATGTTTTCGCTCTTCTTCCAATTGCCCTGGCTCTGGGAGCGGGGACTCAGATAATTCAGAATATCGGCATTGCCGTTATGGGCGGACTCATATTAGCAATATTTGTAAACCTTTTTGTACTTCCGCTGCTCATGATGATTTAAAGAATGGATTTGCTATTTTATCTTTCGCTCCCCGGAGAAGATGATTAATGCGTTGATTTATTTGCTAAAGGTTATTTGCCTCCAGACGGTGAATTTTTAACAAAGAAATAATGATGAGGAGGGAGATTTTATGCAATACCTTTCAAATGGGAAAAAAGATAAAATATCCTTTTCTGGTTTCTTTGCAGTTTTGATTTTATCGATGATATTATGGCTTATTCCTCAGGCTTCTTTTGCCCAGGATATAAAAAAGCCTGATGAAGAAAAACTTAAAGCAATCCTGGCTGATTTTGAAAAATATGCGGAAAAAGGCATGCACGACTGGGGAACTCCAGGCATGGCAATAGCCATAGTTCAGGATGACAAGGTTATTTTTGCAAGGGGCTTCGGCGTAAGAAAGCTTGGCGGAAACGACCCGGTGACGAAAGATACCATCTTTCAGATAGGTTCGACCTCCAAGGCATTTACCACAGCTCTTGTGGCGATGATTGAGGATGAAGGAAAAATAAAATGGGATGACAGGGTGGTAAGTCATCTTCCTGATTTTATGATGTTCGACCCCTGGGTTACAAGAGAGTTTACGATTATGGATTTAATGTCACAGCACAGCGGCTTGGCGCCTTATGCAGGAGATTTTCAGGCAATACTGGGGTTTGACCGTGATCATATTATGCACTCCCTGCGATTCATTGAGCCGGTAAGCAGTTTTCGCCTTAAATTTGCATATCAGAACGGCATGTTTCTTGTGGCGTCAGAGCTGGTGGAAAAATATACCGGCAAGAGCTGGGAGGAGAATATTGCGGAGCGCATATTCAAACCCCTTGGAATGTCCAGCTCTTCAACTGATTTAAAATCCTTCCAGGAAGAAAAAAATGTTGCCTACCTGCACAAAAAAACAAACGGCAAAATCACTGCTTTGCCCATGGACTGGCTAGGTTTATCATGGGTTTACACTTACGGTCCGGCTGGCGGCATTAATTCCAATATAATTGACATGGCTAAATGGCTGCGCCTCCAGATTAATAACGGCTCTTTTGAAGGCAGACAGTTAATAAGCGAGAATAATGTAAAGTTTTTGCATTCTCCAAGAACAATAGCAGCTCCCATTTCAACGAATCCCAATCAGTATTACTGTGAAGGCTGGATATACCGGGAATATTATCCCTATCCAATTATCTGGCATAACGGCGGAACCTCGGGGCATAAGACAATGATAGCCATTGTGCCTCAGGCAAAGATTGGAATAGTGGTTCTTTCCAATTATATTGATTCCGAACTGCCTGAATCACTTGCTTATTACTTTTTTGATAAATATTTCGGCAATCCGGCTCATGATTGGAGCGCTGAGATGTTGAAGGCACACCAGAAGTCCGGGAGCGAAGCGAAGGCGGGCGCTCCAAAGCCGCCTGCCAAACCTGTTCCGGCAATGCCTTTAAACGCTTATACGGGCGAATACAGCAATGACATTTATGGAAAGATAAAAGTTGAGGATAAAAACGGAAACCTTATTATAATTATCGGGCCAAAGCAGGTAAAAATGTATCTTAAACATTGGGACAGAGATACCTTTGCGGCATCAATGCCTGATTTATCCGATGATATGGAATTTGCAAAGTTTAATACGAATATCGAGGGCAAGGCTGCAAGTTTGACAATAGCTGGACCTGATGGGAATATTATCGGCGTTTTTCAGCGTGTGGAAGAAAATCCTGCCGGGCAGAACAAGTAAGATTCGTCTGGTTTGATGAATCAAACCCCTGCAATTGTGTGAAGGGGACGGGTTTATCCCGTCCCGGTTTGCAAGGATTAATAAATTGTTTTCAACGTAGAGGTGTTTAAGTGAAAAATCTGGGAAAAATTATTCTGGCAGTTTTTATTTTAAGCCTGTTTGCAGGTTCAACGGCAAATGCCTTTTCTCTCTTTGGCAAAAATAAGCCGGTTGAGATACAGCCGGCAAAATTTGAAATTGAACTTTACGCAAAACAGGAAGACGGAAATGTAAGCTATGAAAACACAATAAAGGATTTAAAAGGGAAAGACCTTTACCGCGTAAGCGTTGAGCCCAAAAAAGGAATATTAGAGAACGCAACCGGTGTCATTTCCTGGGAAGTAAATGTTGTCAGTCTCAAGGATAAAGGAAAAAATCTTCTTAAGAAAGAAAGCAAAAATGTTGCCCCCCAGCCTTATATGATTCAGTGCTGGGATCTTGAATATCCCTCGGGCAGCGTATTTGGAACTACAAGAAATTTTACTTTTGACAATGTTGACTGCACGGTAAAAATAATTTCATGGGTTTCCTACGACCAAAAAACTTTTGAGTCCTTGAAGCTTGAAATAAGTTTTAATAATAAGGAAAAAAAGAAATAATTATGCCGTCAGTCAGACTTAAGGATTTAAAACCTCTCGATTATTCCTTTTATGCAAGAGATACAATCAAGGCGGCAAAGGAGCTTTTGGGAAAGGTGCTGGTTCATAAAGAGGGAAAGGACTCTGCCGCCGGGATAATAGTTGAAACCGAGGCATACCTGGGAAGCAATGACCCGGCATCTCATGCTGCAAGGAAAAAGACCCCGAGAAATTCTGTAATGTTTGGTCAACCGGGTAAAGCTTATGTATATTTTATTTATGGGAATCATTTTTGTGTGAATGCCGTCGCTCACGATGGTTATGCAGGTGCAGTTCTTATAAGGGCGCTTGAACCGGTGCTTGGAATTGGAATAATGAAAAAAAGGAGAAAACAGGAAGACCTGCAGGCTCTTACAAATGGGCCTGGAAAGCTTGCACAGGCACTTGGCATAACAAGGATTCATAATGAAAAGGACCTGGTAAAAAGCAATTTTTATATTGCGGATGCCGGGATAAAGATAAGACTGCAGCAAATAGCTGCATCGGGCAGAATCGGCATTAAAGAAGCTGAAGAAATGCAGTACAGGTTTTATATAAAAGGAAATAAATTTGTAAGCAGGTGAGAAAGGAGTATATTTGAGCTTTGTACTCCCTCATTAAAAACAAAGCAAGCTTTGCCACTACGACTACATTATTTGCAGGCGGTTTATGCTGAATTTGGCTTTTAGGTCAATAATAGTTCTTGCCCTTCTTTTTGGCATTCTCTTTGCCATAGGAATGATGGCAGTCAGCTATTACGGGCTTGGTTTCCAGTGGGCGGTGCTCTTTGCATTGCTTGTAGTTTTTCTTCAGTATCTTATCGGTCCGTTTATCATGGATTGGATTTATAAAATAAGCTGGGTGAACCCAAAAGATATTGATGAAGACCTGTCGCAATTTATTGAAAAAATTTGCAGGGAGAAGGGAATTCCTGTTCCCAGATTTGGAATCATTGAAGACGGAAACCCCAATGCTTTTACTTACGGCCATCACCCGGGAGATTCAAGGCTTGTTGTAACAAGAGGCTTGCTTGAAATCCTCGACAGAGAAGAAAGAAAGGCTGTGGTAGGGCATGAGCTTGGACATATATATCACTGGGACTTTGTGGTCATGACTCTTGCATCTGCCATACCCTTGATTCTTTTTCTCATTTATGATTTTGCAATCCGGGGCAGAAGAAGCAGTGACAATGACAAGGGATCAGGCGCTATAGCCATGGTGGGACTTGCAGCTTATATTGCATATATTATCAGCCAGTATATAGTGCTTTTTCTTTCAAGGGTGCGGGAATATTATGCCGACCAGTTTTCATCTCAGGTAACGGGAAATCCAAATGGGCTTGCTTCTTCCCTTGTAAAAATTGCTTATGGACTTGCTAAAGCTCCTTCTGAAGATGAGAAAAAAAAGAGTGCATACGCGATGGCGTCGCGGGGCATGGGAATTTTTGATCCCCATGCTGCAGGTGCCCTGGCTCTAAACTCCGCAGCCCGGGGTTCCTTTTCCACCGGCAACATGGTGGCTGCCATGAGGTGGGATCTCTGGAATCCATGGGCTTTATTTTATGAACTGGCTTCAACTCATCCCCTTCCGGCAAAGCGAATACTGCTCCTTGAAAAGGAAGCAAAGTTTGCTGGAGAGGCGCCGATTTATAATTTCAGTGAAACTCCGCCGGAAAGCTACTGGGATGAGTTTATTGTTGATTTTATCATGAATTATCTTCCCCTGACAGGAATTGTTGCAGGCGCTATTGCTCTTTTTTATTTACATGGATTCTTCGGCTTGCCTTTGATAGGATGGGGCATAGGATATTTGCTTAAAATTTTATATGCTTATCCCCGCGGTGAATTTAAGCCTGTAAAAGTGGAAAGCCTGGTAGGCGTGGTAAAGGTTTCAGCTATACGGGCTTACCCTGTTCAGGTTGAAGGAACAGTCATAGGCAGGGGCATCCCCGGAATTATGTGGAGCAAGGATCTTATCCTGCAGGATGAAACAGGTTTTATTCCGATAATTTATAAACAACCCATTGGTATCTGGGAATTTCTTTTCGGTCTTACGAAGGCAGGTTCATTAATAGGAAAAAAGGTAAAAGTTAAGGGCTGGTATAGAAGACCTTATTCTCCCATGCTGGAAATATGGAATGCCGAAGTTGAAGATGAAAAGCCGCTTAAATGTTATTTTTATGGTTTTCAGATTTTTCTCTCTGTTGTATTAATTGTTCTTGGAGCTCTTTTATGCCTTGTAAGATTTGCAGGATTTTGAAATTATGATTGAATCATCAGCCATTACAAAAAAATATAAAAAGTTTCCTGCTGTTGACAGCCTTACATTTGATGTTGGTGAAGGCGAGGTTTTTGGATTTTTAGGTCCCAACGGAGCGGGAAAAACCACTACAATAAAAATTTTAACCTGCCAGCTAAAACCCACTTCGGGAAGCGCCAGGGTTGCCGGTTTTGATGTGGTTAAGGAGCGCGAAAAAGTAAAAAGCCGCATAGGTGTTGTTTTTGAAGATCAAAATCTTTATGAAAGGCTTTCCGCCTGGCAGAACCTGGAATTTTTTGCAGGGTTATACGGAGTTGACCGGTCAATAGCAAGCGGGCTTATTGATAGGGCAGGTTTAAAAGAAAGGGCGAATGATGCAGTCAGTAAATTTTCACGGGGAATGAAACAGAAGCTTCTTATTGCAAGAGCCCTTCTTCCTTCCCCGAAAGTTTTATTTCTGGACGAGCCTACCCTGGGACTTGACCCCCACGCGGCACGGGAATTAAGGAATGTCATCAGGGAGTTAAGCTCAACAGGCGTAACGATTTTTCTTACCACTCATTATATGGAGGAAGCGGATGAGTTATGCAGCCGGGTTGCAATAATTGATAAAGGAAAAATAGTTGCCCTTGATACGCCGCAGAACCTGAAGGCGGCAAATTCTCCGGGATTGATTGATGTTGATTTTAATTTGGACGGCAAAGTGGTTTCCAGAACAATTGCCATAAAAGGCGAAGAATCATCCAGAGAGATGGCTGAGTTAATATCTTCAGGAAATCTTGTTTCGGTAAAAAACAAGGAGTCTACCCTTGAAGATGTATTTATAAAGCTCACCGGCAGAAGCCTGGAGTAGCTAAAAAGGGGCATTCTTGCTCCATATATCAACATTAAAAAGTGGCGTTTGATACTTTAACAGGTTGTCAGAAAATGTTTGTGTCATTCTGAACGAAGTGAAGAATCTCAAAAACGGCTTAAATACGGGATTCTCACCCACCTTTCAGGCGGCTCCGGCGCTTACAATGAAAATCCCCTCACCCTATCCCTCTCACCTCTGGGGAGAGGGATAGGGTGAGGGGGTTGACGAGCCTTAGTTTTGTCCAAGAGGGAGTAGGGAGCGAAAACGCACTTTTTATTCTTTTGACTTATAACGTAGGTCATGTTAAAATCGTGATAATGTTAAATTAAATAAGGAAGGGAGTTTCTATGAAGAAAGTTGTATTATTGGTAATCTTGCTAATTTTTTCTGCTGGTTTATTGATTTCCTGTGCTAAACAGGAGACAAGGGAGACCCCTGCCACCCCGGCATCTCCGGGAACAGAAAAAACTACAAAGGAGGAAGTAACTGTGCAGAGTCCGGCAATGCAGATTGCTCAGAACAAAAAATATCTTGCCGTATTAAAGACAACCGACGGGGATATAACAATTGAACTTAATGCAAAAGATACGCCGAAAACGGCAAACAATTTTGTTGCCCTGGCAAAAAAAGATTTTTATAACAATACAATTTTTCACCGCACCATTAAAGGCTTTATGATTCAGGGAGGAGACCCGAAAGGTGACGGCACCGGCGGACCGGGCTATCAGTTTGAAGACGAGCATTTCAAAGGCGGATACACAAGAGGAGCAGTAGCCATGGCAAATGCCGGTCCCAACACAAACGGAAGCCAGTTTTTTATAATGCATAAGGATACCCCTCTTCCTAAAAACTATGTTATTTTCGGGAAAGTAACCAAAGGGCTTGACGTGGTGGATAAAATTGCCACAGCTCCCGTTGGACCAAATGAAGGAGGGGAAATGTCAAAACCGGTGCATCCTGTGGTTGTGAAGTCAGTGGAAATTATTGAACAATGAATTTTCCATTTGTGAAAAGTTAACAATTTGTTAACATAGTTATCTTGCCAATGTAATGGACTTGCTTTATAATTAAAAAATGAAATCATAGCAAGGAGATGAAGCCATGAGCGATAACAAAATCAATGTCGGCAAGCCTGATTCTGGTGACCAGAGAAACATTCTTAAGAACACCGGCAAGTTCCTTATTATCAATAATATTATTTGTTTTTTCGTCAACCATGGAACCCATAAAGCCGGCGCCGTGATCCCAGAGAACAAGCGCATAATGTTCAGCCGGGTATTTCTTCATGCCCCATTTTATGAAATCCTGGAGAGTCTTGGGATCTCCCATGTCAAGTTGGCCGACTTTCTCACTGCCGGGGAAAAAAGGCGCCTCATGTACTCTTCTTCCTCCTGAAGGTGTATCCACTCTTCTGGATGACTTGGGCGCTGGAGATTTCTCTATCAGCCCCCGCTCAGCACTGGTTTTCTTCCCATCTGCATCAAATCCGGAGTACAAGCCAACAAGATTTGTATTTTTATCTGAGCCTAACTGGGTGAGACTGGAAAACTGATGCCTGCCCATTGGATCAAGATTGTTATTTCCGTCAAAGTAGTAAAGGGTAGTCCACTTCTTTTTCGGCTCAGGAGAATCTACTTTTGTGTTTAAAGTTACTATATCTTTTAAATATTGCTTTTGCTCTTCTTTTTCCTTTTTTTCATTTTCTCTGGCTATTTTATTCAGGTCAAAGTAATCCTTAACCTTTTGGAGAATGTTTCTCTGGTCACCAGAATCAGGCTTGCCGACATTGATTTTGT
>JAMDEM010000122.1 GCA_023486985.1 Bacillota bacterium | reverse complement strand
GAATAGGAAGGGCTGCGCAGTGAAAAAATGTCATTGCGAGAAGCGCAGCACAGAAGGTTCCGCAAAACCCTGATTTCAAGGATGAAGCAAAAAATTAAATTTGCTTTGCTTTTTTGGGGAAACACACTGCCACAAATTGTGCAAGTCAAAAAGGTAGTGGCAGACCTTGGTCTGCAAAATGAGGTAGTAGGAGAGCTTGCCCTCCATAAAAAAGGCAAAGCAAGCTTTGCCACTACTACAATATAAGAAGATATATTCAAGAGAATCTATTACTGGGATAATACTTATGGTGGCATAAGTGCCACCGCTACAAAAAATAATATAAGGAAACCATGACAAATGTTAACAAATATTTAACATGAAAGGGGGGCATGTGTAAAACAAACTAGACACTCCAACAGCTATACTGATGTTAAATAAAGATAAGGAGTTGATTCAAATGGCAGAAGCAATCGGAAAAAATTTCCCTGTGCAGCAGCCAAACATAAAACCGGAGGTGTCAAAGAAGAGCGGAGAAGAATCTCCACTTAGGGAGCTTGCCCGTGATGAAGTCACTCTAGGAACAAAGGTAAAGCAAGAAAAAAACCTCTCGTCATACATGCAGAAAAAGATTGCTGACTTAAGAATGGAAGCCAGCGTACGGAAGAAAGAAGCCTTACTCTTTGGAGCCATGGGCGGAGCGCTAATGATTCCAGTGGCTGTTCTGGGTGCAAGTGTCTTCCCACCCCTTACAATTGGATTATTAGGATTTGCCGAAGGGGCAGAAGTCTTTACTGTTGCGGACAATTACTTCAAGGGAAGGGACTTAGACGAACAGGCTAATGCTCTTCAGAAAAAATATAGTTAAAGTAAGTTTGTCTCCATAAAAAATTCAGTAGAGTTTTGAAGGTGGTAAGTTAACTTAGAGGGGAGAATGATCATTCTCCCCTGACTGTTTAAAGATAAAAACTTTTTTCCTCACTATAAAAATCTTGAAAGGAGGCGCAGTAAAATGGTAGTCGGAGAAGTAATATTACTTGAGTACAAGATGAAAAAAGGTGAATCTCTTCAGTACAAAGTTATTGTCTATACTGATCAAGATTTCAAAATGACAGACCAGAATTTCACGCAGGAAGCTTTGATGGAAATGGTTATGCGTCAAAAAGCCAGTGATGTGGCATCCGATGGAAGTATGAACATGGACGTAACAATTGAATCAGGTTCCCTTAAGAGAGAGGGAGAAGAACTAGAGCTTCCGACTGTTGGAAGCATAATAAACATGAAGATGCAGAAAAATGGGACTGTAACCCAGAGTTCGGTTGATTTTCCTTATCAGCAGCCTCCTTTCCCGTCAAGTCCCGTAAAGAAAGGCGAAAGCTGGAATGGAGAAAGCAGGATTACAATTCCCGGGAAAGACCAGCCTGAAACTCTTAATTACACCTATACTCTTGTTGGAACCGGGAAGATTAATGGGCATGATTGTGCAGAAATAAAAGTTAGCTGTCCTCAAAAAGAGATTGAACTTAATGAAAGTACAAGACAAGTTCTCTCAGCAAGTGGAATAACTTATTTTGCCTATAAAGAAGGAAAGCTTGTCAAATCAGAAATTCATACTGATTCTGATGTTATATCAAAAGAAGGCGTTATCAAGACAAAAATTAAAATTGCTGTTGATCTTCTTGAACTTCCTTCACCTTCGTTAGGAATTGAAGAAGCATATATAGCCCGATAAAGTTGATAAGTTTTGGCGGTAGAGCTCCCGGTTTTAGAATCGTGAAAAATGTTAACAAATTTTTAACATGAAAGGGGGGCATGTGTAAAACAAACTAAACAATCCAACAGTTATAATGTTTTTAAGTAAAGATAAGGAGGAGATTATTATGACAAAAATGAACGGAGTATCCGGCGTTCCAATGCCAGGGAAAGAAAATTCCGAAGTTGCCCTTAACAAGGAATCATCCAAACTCCAGGACTCAAAGGCAGAAGGTTCAAAAGATATTTTTAAAAAGTCAGGAGCAGCGGTTGAAGGTTTTGTTAAGCGGGGAATACGGGGAACCGTGGAAGGCTTCGAAGGAGGAATTAAAGGAGTTCCTAAAGATGACGCAAGCAAAGTCGGCAAGTTAATGGCAGGTGTAGAAAATGTTTTAATAGCTATGGCAATTGGAGGTTTGACGGCAGGTCCCCTTGGTGCCATTATTTTAGGAACATCGCTCGGCTTATTTACACTTCCTGGAGGTCTTTCTTCTGCCGTTATTAGAGGCGCCACTGAAGCTCTCAAAGGCGCTAAATGGGGTTGGAACAGAGGAGAATATGTTCACTCAGAGGCAGACTCCAAAGCACTGAAACTTGAGGTAAAGAATCATTTTGATCTTAATCCGGATCCTGCGTATCTTCAGAAAAAACATGACAAAATTTTGCAGGATACTTATAATTATTTTGATTTAAATAAATAATTTTTATTTAAATCACCAAAAAGTTGCAGCAAATTAAAGTCTAAAATTTAAATAAATATCCTGTTAAAAGAAGTCTTAAACTGTAATGGCTACATCTGCCCTTTTAAATTTAAAACCCTGATTTTATCAGGGTTTTAAATTTTTAACTGTCGAAGTTCCGTTAGCTTTGCCTCTTCATCACTTGGAATTCTCCGCTCACTCAATAAATGCATCACGCAGAAGGACACTCTGGCGTTCGTAAGCCTGTCTGGGATTTCTGGGGTCCTTCATCAAAGATATTTCTTGAGCCAGAAGCCGTGCTATATGCATGGTATGGGCATCAGGTTTTCTTAGCTCCCTTATGTATAAAGGGTGATCTTTGTTTATATAAATTATGGTTCCTTCTGTTACAGATTCAGGCCCGTCTGTGCCAAAATTGTCAAGGCAGCAGGTAACTCCGCCTGTTCCCAGCTTCATCTTTTGAATAACAGCATCAGGGGTGATTGCATTAACCTTTGCTTTTTTTCCTTTTTTCTTTTTTGCCGCTGCCTTTTTTGCTTCTTTCTCAACTCTTTTGCCTTCTGTAATTTCAGGTTTTATATTCTGAGCCATATCACCGGAAGAATCAGGATTTAAAGCAAAGGGTGAAAATTCAGGATGCTGGATCAGTGCTTTTTGAATCCTGTAAAGGGCGTCTTTAAGGGCTTTTTTGGCTTTGATTCTTTCAGACTTTCCCGATATTTTGCCGAGGGCGTTCTTTACTTCATCTAAAATTTTTTCCATGACTTTCAAGAAGGCTTTATATTCCGGTGAATCCAAAATGAAATTAGTCCTATCACTTGTTATTGGAAGAAAATCTGCATGGATTTCTCCCCTTACTCTTGCGGCGTCCTTGCCCCATACCGGCAGGTCGAATAGCTCCCGTTTTACGGTAACCTGTTTTACTTTTATATCAATTCCTGCAATCTCTCCTGTAGCTTTGGAGGCAGGTAGTATTATTATCTCTCCATGCACTGTCCCGAATTCAGTTCCTTCAAGAAACGGCAGTTTGTGCCCGGAATACATCTTTGGCACAAGCCTTTTATCATTGATATAAACCAGAAAGTGGGAAGCCTTGAGGGGAACAGATTCTCTTAAACGCAGTTCGACTTCCAAAGGATCAAATTCTTTAGTAAGCTTTGAGAGACTGATGGTTGTGCCATCGCCTCTTTGAGGATCGGGTGTTAATATTTCTAAAGGCAGAAGCCATTTTCCACCGTTTTTCTCCCAGTCAATCTTGTCAAAAGTAACCTTTGCTGCAAAATCCGTGTGCTGGGTGTATATCTGGAAATTTTCTGCGGCGGCAAGACTTGCAAATTTTCCTATGCCGAATTGCCCGATTCTTTGCCTTTTGAATTTCGGAGAAACGGGGTTTATCTTTTTTTCCGGTGAGCCAAGATTAAAATACTGGCGAAGTCCTCTCATATCCATGCCGGAGCCGTTGTCTTCAATTCTAATTTCCTCCGGCGAGATAAGAATTTTTACAATAGTGGCATCGGCATCATAAGCATTATTAACCAGCTCCCTGATAAGCTCAATGGATTCGGCATACATTCTTTCGCCGATTGTGATGAGATGGCTTTTATCAATTGTTATAGGCAGGTATCTTTTTCTGGCAAAAAGCATTTATAATTTCTCTCAAAACTTTATTTTCGACCCGCGAATACCACGGGCTCTGCTTGTGGTAGTTTATAATTCTATTACCGGTGTTTTAGTTCTTTCATGAAAATAAACTTCTGCCTCTCCCCATGAGAATTTAAATTTTTTCTTTTTGATGAGCTTGAAATAGGGGCTTTCTACAGGGAAGGAGAGAGTGATAATTTTTACTCCTTTTTTTAAGGCAGAGAGCTTCTTTTTAAGTTTATTTATTGTTTCGTCGTCAAATGTGGTTCCGGCAATATAAAAGATGGTGCCGAGGGAAATATCCGCCTGAAGAAAATCGCCCTGATAAAACTGTGCTTCTTTTAAGCCCATCTTTTCTTTGATTTTATATGATTTATCAGCCATGGTTGGAACAGCTTCTATGCCTGCCGCCGGTATGCCGAAATAAAGGTTTGCGAGAAAAACGGTAATGCCTCTTCCCGAGCCAAGGTCGTAAAATATGTCGCGTTTAGTGACGCCTGCTTCTTTTAAAATGTCTCTCATAGTTATAAGCGGTGTTTCGCCATAGATAAGATTGTCTCTTGAAATTCCGGTTTGAGGACCTTCTTTCATGACAATTGAGTAAGGAGAGGAGAAAAGGTAGGATAATAAAAAGTCGAGGGAAAGTTTTATATACCAAGAAGTTCCAATAAAGGAAAAGAATTCTCTGATTCTTAATCCCATATTGTAGAGCCTGTTTGCAAACCCAATTTTCAGGAGTTCCACTTCTTCTTGCATCATGTAGAAACGTCAGATTGTCCTTATCAGTTCTTTAAGATGTCATTGCGAGGGGCAAAGTCCCGAAGCAATTTCTCTTTACAGGATTGCTCACCCATTCCCTTTGAGGCGGGAACCCTGTGTTCGCAATGACAGCAGTATAAGTCCTGGTATTAGACAATGAACTAATGCACTCCTTTTTTTATTTTGCTTCGGAATACCCCGCAGTCTTGCTGCGGGGTCTCAAGTTGCAAAACAAACTTGCCCGAAGGGATACCCTGCAGCTTGCTGCAGGGTAGTTTATTTGATCTTGATGAACCGGTTTCTCAAGAGCCTTAAAAATATCAAGACTCCGTCAAACCATTTTAGCTTCTTGCCCTGCTCTGAGGTCCTGGCGTTATAACGTATTAAAACTTCAATGATTTTAATTCCTTTTCTTTCAGCTCTTGATATCATATCTGCTTCAGACTCAAATCCGACACAGTCAAGGTTAAGGCTTCTTAAGGTTTCTGTTTCAAAGGCTTTGTAACATGAGCATAAGTCATTTATATGCGCTCCGAAAAGAATATTATTTGCAAATGAGAGAAATCCATTTCCGATATAATAAAAAAGGCTCATATTTACTGCTTTTCCAGGGAATCTTGAGCCCGTTACAGCTTTTGCCCTGCCTTCCAGAATCGGTGCAATCATAATGTGGAAATCATCGGGGTCATATTCAAGATCGGCATCCTGGAAGATTATTATGCCGCCTGATGCAGTTTCAATGCCCTTGCGCAGGGCGAAACCCTTGCCATGATTTTCCTTAAGGATTACTGTTCTTATGGTTTTATCTTCTTCGTATTTTTCAAGAACCTGAGAGGTTCAGGAAGCTTTGTTTCCTTAAGACGGGCGATTACCCTGTCTATATTGCCAGCCTCATTGTATGAGGGTATGATTATGGAAAGTTTCAAAATTTTTCTCTCTTCATACGTTTTTGCCACCCTCGCCAATCCCCCGGAAGAGGAGAAGGTAAGGGGGATGATTTTAAGCATAGTTCTCTTAATTTTTGGTTCTTTCCTTTTGATTTATTTGTTTGGATTATTTGTTTATTGGGTATTTTATTAGCAGAAATTGAAAAATGAGGTGATAAATCAAAAG
>JAMDEM010000145.1 GCA_023486985.1 Bacillota bacterium | reverse complement strand
CGCTGGCATATCATTTTTTTTCTAAGTGAAAATCTTGAAAAAGCCATTTATTATGGAACCCTCGCGGGCGAGAAGGCTATGAAGTACTTTTCTTATCAAGAGGCAGGAGATTACTGGAATAAGGTTTTAACTCTTATGGAAGGGAAAAATCTAAAGGAATCTCCTGAAAAACCCCTGGAAATCCTTATCAGCCAGGCTCAAGCGCATAATTTCCTGGGCAAAAGCGAAAGCAGTTGGAATAGCTTAAAGAAAGCAGAAAGTATTTCATCGGCTATTGTTAATTATCCCCGCCTGCCTGAAATTAAAAGACGGCTGGGACAGCTTTGTTACCGTCAGGGAAAATTTGATGAAGCACTTGGGTATTATGAAGAAGGGCTGAAGTTTGTTTTAAATTCAACTGCTCCTGAAGCAATTGCGGAAAAGGGGAAAATTTATAATGCCCTGGCGGCTCTTTACCGCAGGCAGGGAAAGAGAGATAAAGCGCTGGATTCGATAGAAAAAGCTCTGGAATCGGCAAATTTTCAGGGTGACAGGGCTCAAATAGCAGATATTCTCACTTTGAAAGGGCTTGTTTATAAGGAGAAGGGTGAGGGACAGACAGCGCTGGAATGTTATCAGAAAAGTTTGCAGATATGCGAAGAAATTGGAGATTACACTGAAGCAGTGGCAAATTATAATAATCTTGGAGGGCTCTGGCTGGAACTCATGGGGGATCATAAAAAAGCTCTTGAATGTTTTGACAAAGGTTTGCAGCTTGCAAAAAAGATTAATAACAAAACATGGATTGGAGCTCTTTATTCCAATGCAGCCTGTGCTTATTACTACCGCGGCGAGTGGGCAAAAGCGGTTGAAAATCTGGAAAAAGGGTTTGAAATTCAAAAGAAAGGCAATGCTTTCCAGCAGATGTCTTTTACCTTGAATAATTTAGCAGAGGCTTACCGTGAGATGGGTGATTTTGATAAGGCTATGGGAAATTATCATCAGGCTTTATCCATAGCTCTTGAGGCTCAGGATGCTGAGGCAGAGGTTCAGAGCTATCTGGGTATGGGGGTAACTCTCCTTCTAAAAGGGGATAGGGAAAAATCTCTGGAATATCTGGTAAAAACTCGTGACATGTCAGAGGCGTCTGGTTACAAACCGGCTTTGACATTGGCTTATTATTATATTGCCAAGTGGCACTTTGAGGAGGGCGATGATGAAAATACAGGAGTTTTTCTGGATAAATCAGAGAGACTTTTTGAGGAAGTCAGGAATCCCGAAGTGCTGGTGAAGATAAAAGAGTTAAGAGGGGAGAGAGCCTTTCATAAAAGAGAGTGGGAGAAAGCCCTGCTATTTTATGGTGAGGGATTGAAGCTGTTAGAGAACCTTCCCAGAGTTTTTGATAAGGGGCGGATTCTTTATGAAATAGGCAGGCTTTACCTGAATAAATATAGAAGCACATCTGATGAAGATTCAAGACAAAAGGGTTTGAAATTTCTTGATGATTCTTTAAATATCTTTAATCAGATCGGTGCGGAGACTTATATTAATAAGGTAAAAAAAGAATTTCAGGAAATTTTAAAAGCTTGAAGGGGGAATAAAGATGCTGGTGCTTGATCAGGCTTTGCGTCTTGGGCAGATATTGATGAAAGAAGGCATGCTCAACAAAGAGAAGCTGGATGAATGCATTGACGAAGCTGAAGAAAAAGGAACTTTTCTGGAGAAGGTACTCATTAAAAATAAGATTCTTACCGAACGTGAAATTGTTGAATCTGTGAGCCATTATTATAATCTTCCCAGTTTCTATGCCGCTGATTATCAGGTTGAGCCTGAAGTTTTGGAGAAAATGACGGAAGCCCTAGCTAAAAAACATGCGGTTCTGCCTGTCTCCCTCATGGAGAATGAACTGGTGGTGGCAATGTCAGATCCACAGGATATTTATCTTATTGATGAACTTAGCCGGGTAACCGGCTGTAAGATTGATGTTGTTATCGGGGGAAAGATGGATATCCTGAAAGCCATTGAAAGGTGGTATCATCCTGAATCCATACTTGAGGGTGAGCTCTCGGAACTTGAAAGCGCCAAGTCAAGCAGCAGTCAGATTGATTTTGTTTCAAGAGAGGAATCGGAGACAGAAGATGTTGACCTTGCGAAAATGAAAAAATTAGGGGAAGTAGCCCCTATTATAGAGCTATCTAATAATATTATTCTTGAAGCTGTGAATCGAAAAGCTTCTGACATCCATCTTGAGCCCTTCAAAAGTTATTTGAAAGTAAGATTCCGCATTGACGGGCTCTTACAGGATTATAAGAAAATTCCCAAATGGACTCAAGCAGCTTTGTTATCCCGGTTTAAGATAATGGGCAATCTGGATATTGCCAAAAAGAGGATTCCTCAGGATGGCAGAATTGATGTAAAGATAAAAGATAAAGAAATAGATCTTAGAATTTCGACATTGCCGGTAAAATATGGAGAAAAGATAGTTGTACGGATTTTAGAGAAGGATCCAAGCCTCATGAGGCTGGATGCTCTGGGGTTTGATAAGGAAAATCGTAAAACTTTTGAAGTGATGATCAGCAAGCCTTTTGGAATGATCATCATTACCGGTCCCACTGGTTCCGGTAAAACCACTACCCTGTATGCAGCCTTGAATAAGGTTAAAGATTCAACCAAAAATATTGTTACTGTTGAAGATCCGATTGAATATGATATTGAGGATATAAGTCAGTCTCAGGTGCATGAAAAGGCAGGGCTGACCTTTGCAGCACAACTGAGGTCTATCCTGCGTCAGGACCCTGATATTATAATGCTGGGGGAAATGCGGGATTTTGAATCGGCTGAAATGGCTTTCCGGGCTTCCATGACTGGCCATCTGGTATTTTCAACTCTTCACACTAATGATGCCGCTTCCTGTATAAACCGGTTGATGGACATGGGCGTAGAGCCTTACCTTATTGCTTCTTCAGTAATCGGCATTATTGCTCAAAGATTAGTCCGGGTGCTTTGTCAGGCTTGCAAGGAGTCTTATACGCCTGATAAAGAAACATGCGAGTCCTTCCGGCTGCCTTCTGATATTTCCGCTCTTCACCGCGCCAAAGGCTGCAAGCAGTGTGGAATGATAGGTTATCAGGGCAGGGTAGCGGTCTATGAGCTTATGCATCTCAACGACGAGATTAAACGCTTGATTACAAGTAAGGCTTCAGCTAATGTTATCCGCAGGCAGACTAAAGAATCAGGTATGCAAACCTTGAGAGATGATCTTATCAGCAAGTTGAGAAAAGGAATAACTTCTCTGGAAGAAGCTAACAGAGTGGGATTTTTTGAAACTGATTGAGATAAATGTCAAGCAGCTTGACATTTTCCAAAATATGCCTTACAATTATAATTGGTAAGGAGATGATAAACATGCCTTACATTCGAGTCACATCGAAGCGTCAGGCAACTTTCCCCAAAGCAGTTCTCGAAAAGCTGGGGGCTAAAGCTGGAGATATTCTTGAAGTTTTATTTCTCAGGAATGCAGTAGAGTTGAGACCGGCAAAAAGAAATATTCTTGACTTGATGGGAAGCGTCAAAGTTAAGGGCACTCAGGATTTTAAGTCAGCACGGGAAAGTGCGTTGGAAAAAGTGGCAGAGGAGTCGGCCGATGAAGGCAGAGCTGATTGATACAAATATCATCCTGAGGTATCTTACAGCGGATGTTCCTAAACAGGCTCTTCAAAGCCGGAATCTTTTTCAGCAGGTTCTTGACGGTAAAGTCTCTGTTGAAATTCCCCTTCTCGTTTTGGCAGAAACCCTCTGGACGCTGGTGAAGTTTTACAGGCAGCCTAAGAAAGAAGCGGTGGAAAGCCTCGTTATCATTGTTAAAACTCCTGGAATTCATATTCAGGATAAGAAATTGATTCTGGATGCTCTTGAATTATATAATAACAGCAATATAAGCTTTACAGACGCATATCTGGTAATAACTTCCCGTTCTCACGATTGTGGAATTTTTTCTTTTGACCGGGATTTTGATCACTTTGGAGTCAAAAGAAAAGAGCCTTAATCTGCGAAAAATCTTCTGCTTAAACCACTCTTTCCTTATATTTCATTTATTGATTTTCACGAAATTCTCTGCTATAATTTAAGTGAACCCCCCGGGGGGGATAGAGGAGTGAGGCTGCCTTGAAGGCTCATAAACAGACACAAAGTATAGTAAACAGGCTATCCCGTATAGAGGGTCATATAAGATCCATTAAAAAAATGATAGCCGATGAGAAATCCTGTTCTGATATTTTAATTCAGGTTGCGGCGGTAAGGGCTGCCATGGAGAAAGTGGGAAAAATTCTTCTTCAGGACCATCTTGAGACATGCGTGGTTGAGTCTTCAAAGAACGGAAATATCTCAAAACTGATGGAGGACTTGAAAACAGCCATTGACCGGCTTGTTATTTAGAATTAGAAAGGGAGAACGCAGATTGCCGCGCTTCCTTCGGAAGCTCGCAATGACAAAAAGGGCGTTTTAAGTGAAAAGTTTGCTGGTTATTTAGCACAGAATGGAGCTTACTTAACTCCCCCGTTCCCCCTCTTTAGCAAAGAGGGGGTTGACAGGCTGAAAATTATAAATGAATGGAGCTTAAGATATGGTAAGGTTCTTTAAAAGATATAGAAAACTGCTTTTGCAATTTAATTCAATAATAGTTGTCCTGTCAGGATTGGCACTTGCTTTGAGTTTTATTTTTAAAAATTCACTGGACGGCAGGCTTTCTCTTGTTTTTACTCTTATGGCAGTGGCTACTGCAGGGTTTCCGATAATCTATGATTCGTTAAAAATGATTTTTAAAGGCAAGATTAATGTGGGAATTCTTGTCTCAACCGCTATAATTGCCTCCCTTGCAATAAGAGAATATCGTGCCGCCGCTATTGTAGCTTTCATTATGATGGCAGGGGAATTTCTTGAAAATCTTACGGTTGCAAGGGCTTCAATGGCAATAAAAGGCTTATTGGAGATAACACCAACAAAAGCCACAGTAAGAAGAGACGGCAAAGACGAAGAAGTTTCAGTTTCAGAACTTAACACGGAAGACCTGATTCTTGTAAAAAGCGGGGAGAGAATTCCTGTGGACGGCGTGGTTACAGGGGGAAGCAGTTGCGTTGACCAGTCCACCATAACGGGGGAATCAATGCCTGCTGCCAAAGAGACGGGAGATGAGGTTTTTGCCGGCACTTTAAACCAGGTTGGCGCGCTGGAAATAAAAGTAACAAAGACCGGCGGGGATACAACGCTGGGACAGATTGTCCGCCTTGTTGAGTCGGCTCAAAAATCTACAGCCCCGGTTGAGAGAACGGCTGATAAATTTGCAAGATACTTTGTTCCCGTAAGTTTTTTAATAGCTGTTATAGTTTATCTGTTAACCGGGGAAATAATACGGGCAATCACAGTTCTTATTGTTGCCTGCCCCTGCGCCCTTGTTCTTGCCACACCCACTGCAATAATTGCCGGCATCGGAAATGCAGCAAGAGCCGGTATTGTGGTAAAGGGCGGAATCCACCTGGAAAATGCAGGAAAACTTGATCTTTTTGCATTTGATAAAACAGGAACTCTTACAAAAGGAACTGCAAAGCTGACCAATATTGTGCCTCTGGACGGAAAAAGCCATAATGAACTGCTTGTCCTGGCAGCCACGGTGGAAAAATTCAGCGAACACCCCCTGGCAAAGGCGATTTTAAGGGAAGCCGGGGAAAGAAATCTTGAAGTAAAAGACCCGGAAGATTTTGCTGTGGCGGCTGGATTTGGTGTTAAAGCCAGGATTGACGGAGAAAATATCAATGTTGGCACGAGGGCGTTCCTTGCAAGAGAAGGTATTAAGTTTGATGATGTAAATGACGTTATTAAGAGTCTTGAAGAAGAAGGAAAGACTGTAGTTCTTGTTTCCAGGGGAAGAAAAGTTCTCGGGCTTCTCGGGATGGAAGATGCCGTCAGGGAGGGCGCCGCAGATGCTGTGAA
>JAMDEM010000091.1:5981-26485 GCA_023486985.1 Bacillota bacterium | reverse complement strand
GAAGAGGTGTAGGAAATGAAAACAATTCTAAAGATTTTTCTGTTAATTGCTGTTCTCTGCCTTGCCGCATTACCTGCAGAAACAAAAGAAAATATTTTTCCGCTGGCAATAAATGACGGATTAGGAAGAAAAGTTATAATTGAAAAAAAACCGGTGCGGGTAATATCTCTTTCTCCAAGCATTACAGAGATTCTTTATTCCCTGGGGGCAGATAAGAGAATTGTTGCCGTTACAAACAACTGCAATTACCCCCCGCAGGTAAAGGAAAAAGCCAGGATCGGTGACATCCATCTTGATTATGAAAAAATTATCGAGCTTAAGCCGGATCTTTTGATTGCTGAAGGCACTATCCAGAGCGATTCAATAAATAAACTTGAGAAACTGGGCATGAAGGTTCTGGCGTTAAATACTTCGAGGCTTTATGATTTTCGTGATTCTTTTATTATTACCGCAAGGTCCGTTGGAGAAGAGGCAAAGGGAATAAAACTTCTGGCAGATTTTGACAAGAAGCTTTCCGTAATAAATTCAAAAGTAAAAAAGATTCCTCAAAACAAAAAACCCGGAGTTTTTATGGAGATATGGAACCAGCCTCTCATAACCGCCGGCTCAAATACATTCATAAATGATCTCATTGAGAAGGCAGGAGGAATCAATGTTGCAGTAAATTCGGGCAGCGGATTCCCGAGGATTTCTCTTGAATCACTGATAGAAAAAAATCCTCAGGTAATTATTCTAACCACATCAAAGAAGAAAGATATTTTAAGCAATCCGCTTTGGAAGAATATGGAAGCCGTAAAGAAAGGCAGGGTTTATGAGATAAATCCTGACCTTGTGGCAAGGCCGACATTGAGGATGATAGAAGCATTAAAAATGATGAACAGGTGGTTTTATTCCCGCTCTAGCATAGGGCAAAAATAAGTAAGATTGGAAAGGGGGTGTTTGAAGCTTCTACGGACTGAGTGGTTAACAAAACTTGGCGAAGTGGAGCGTCCGCAAAATCCACTGTCTGAGGACGAAGGACGAGTTTGGATTTTGCAGCGAAGCAAGCCTTAGTTTTGTCCATGAGGGAGTAAAAAGCCAGAACACCCCCTTTTCTAATATGAGTGAAAGTTGCAGTCATGAAAAATTCCATAACAAAGAGAATCATCAAAATATCTTTCATTCTCGGCATTGTTTTGATTATAAGCCTTCTTTTTTCATTTGCCGTGGGAAGCGTTCATATCTCATGGCATGAAATTCTGATTCTTATTAAAAACAAGCTTACCGGCAAGCCCCTTGAAGGAATGCCGGATGAAACAATAATTTTTCAGATAAGAATTCCCCGGGCTCTCCTGGCTGTTTTAGTGGGCGCATCTTTATCGGTGGCAGGAGTGGCTTTTCAGGGACTTTTAAGAAATCCCCTTGCCGACCCCTATATCATTGGCGCATCTGCCGGCGCGGCGCTGGGAGCAACCCTGGCGATGATTCTTGGATTCAAAGAAGGATTTCTGGGCATTGCCCCGGTTACCGTTATGGCTTTTGCCGGCTCAATTATTACTATTTTTGTTATCTACCGTCTTGCCGTGGTTGAATCAAAAATTCCGGTGGAAACTTTTCTTCTGGCCGGCGTCGTGGTGGGTTCATTTATCTGGGCGGTTATTTCATTCATTGTTTCAATAGCCGGCGAAAAACTTTCCATCATAGTTCTCTGGCTTATGGGCAGTTTAGCCGACCGGAGTGACTGGATTCACCTGGCGGCAGTGTTTCCATTTTTTTTGCTCGGGAGCATAATTTTATTTATTTATTCTCATAAGCTGAATATTTTAACTCTTGGAGAGGAGCAGGCGGCGCACCTTGGAATAAATGTTGAGCGGATGAAGCTTGTAATAATAATTGCAGCATCCCTTGTTACCTCGGCGGCAGTTTCGGTAAGCGGCCTGATTGGTTTCGTCGGGCTCATGATTCCTCATATTGTAAGGATGATAACCGGCGCCGACCACAGGACGCTTCTGCCGGCTTCAGCCCTGGCTGGAGGCATATTTCTTCTTCTTGCCGATAATCTTTCAAGAAGCCTTCTTCCCTGGGTCAGCAGTTTCTCCAGCTTCAGCTCCCTGGGAGAGCAGGAAATCCCGGTGGGCGTAATAACGGCAATTATCGGAGCGCCTTTTTTCTTTTATCTCCTTTATAAAAGGAGGAAGAAGTAGTGGCAATTCTTGAGCTGAAAGATGTTTCTTTTTCCTACGGTGATTTAAAAGTTCTGGAGAAGATAAATTTATCTCTTAATGAAGGAGATTTCCTGGGAATTTTAGGACCGAACGGCGCCGGCAAAAGCACTCTTATGAAAATAATGAGCGGCGCTTTAAAGCCCCGTGAAGGCTTGGTTCTTTTTGAAGGCAAAGAAATTTCTTCGGTAAACAGAAGAGAACTTGCACGAAAGATTGCCTTTGTTCCCCAGCAGATGCCGTTTGATTTTCCCTTTACGGGAAAAGAGTTTGTAATGATGGGAAGATTTCCTTATACCGGCATTCTTGGCATTGAAAGCGCGGAAGATGAGAAAATCGTGGAGAAGGTTATGAAGCTTTCCGATACGGCAGGTCTTTCTTCCCGCCTGGTTAACATGGTGTCAGGCGGAGAAAGGCAGAGATTGATTATTGCCCAGGCTCTGGCTCAGGATTCCGGGACAATTCTTCTTGATGAACCCACGGCGCATCTTGATATAAAGCACCAGGTGCAGATTCTGGATATTTTAAGGAAAATGAACAGGGAAAAGAATATCACCGCAGCGTCTGCCCTGCATGATTTAAATCTTTCAGCAGCTTACTGTGAGAAGCTGCTTTTTTTGAAAGATGGAAAAATATTTGCCGAAGGTACCCCGGCAGGGGTTTTCAAAAAAGAAATAATCGAGGAAGTTTTTGAGACTCCGGTAGAAGTTCTTCCCGCCTCGGAAGAACGGATTCAGGCGGTAGTGCTTCTTTCTGCCAAAGAGTAGATATTTATTACTTTATTTTGCGGCCGGAATACCCTGCAGATTGCTGCAGGGTAGTTTATTTAAATCAACTTCATGTGCTATAATTACTACAGAAGTTTTGGGGGTATGAAATGCCGCTGAAAATTGGAATTCTCTCAGGACATGAGGTTTTTACAAATTCACTTATTGAAGAGATAAACAAAAAAGGCAGAGGGGAAGTAACGGCGGAATTCTGCCAGATTAAAGAGACGAAAGTTTTTGAACCCTCTGGCTATAGAGTTATTATTGACAGAATTTCCCACTGCGTGGATTATTACAGGACATACTTAAAGAATGCCGCACTTTCAGGCACTTATGTCATTAACAACCCCTTCTGGTTTTCAGCCGATGATAAGTTTTACAACTATGCCCTTGCCACCAAGCTGGGAATAGCCATTCCAAAAACTTTGTGCCTCCCTTCGAAAGAATATTCAGAGGACCTGGAAGAAGGGGACCTCAAAAATCTTGTCTATCCTTTAAACTGGAGGGAAATTGCAGAATATATAGGTTTCCCGTCCGTCTTAAAACCTTATGACGGCTATGGATGGAGGGATGTTTTTAAAGTGGACAACATGGAGGAACTCCAGGAAGCCTATGATGAGTCGGGTGAGCAGGTGATGGTTCTGCAGGAGTTTATCAAGTTTGAGCATTATGTGAGAGTCTTTGCCATTGGGAAAAAATATATACTCCCGATAAAATACGACCCTCTGCAAAGGAAGTACATGATAGACCATAAGCATTTAAGCGATGAGCTGGGAAAAAGGATAGTGGAGGACAGCATAAAGATAAACGAAGCTCTGGGATACGATATGAATACTATAGAATTTGCCATCAGGGAAGGCGTTCCTTACGCTATAGATTTCATGAATCCCGTTCCTGAAGCCAAGCCTTATGTGATAACGGAAGGATATTTCAAATGGGTGGTTGAGCATCTGGCAAAGGTTGCAATAGAGTATGCCCTTTCCGGGGCAACCACACCTTTCAGGCTTAGCTGAAATTTATGTACTGCCCGCGCTGTAAAAAGAAGATGAAGGAGCAAAAGCGCAGTTTCCATAAAAAAAGAAGGTGTGGTTGCCCCGGCTGCGGAAAAGTCAGAATGCAGATAATTGGGAATAAGTATGATAAAATAAAAATTTATGGAGGTGAAAAATGAAGAGATTTTTACCGGTTATTTTAATACTGTTGCTTTTTTCGGCAGGCTGTGCGCCTAAAAGCAAAGAGGAGCCCGCTGGAACAACAACTCCTCCATCCGGCTCGATGTCTGCCATGGCAAGCCAGCTTAATAGCGCCCTGTCCAGCGGCAATCCTGTGGTCATGGAGTTTTACTCGGACGGCTGAGGAGCCTGCCAGGAGATGAAGCCTATCGTGGATAGGCTGGAACAAAAGTACAGCGGAAAGGTTGCTTTTTTAAGGGTGGATGCCGACAAACAGGATAATAAAGATTTAATGGTTCAATATAAAGTCAGGGCGATTCCATTGTTTGAATTTTTTGACAGCAAAGGAAATCATGTGGACTCCAAATTAGGAACAATGGACGAGTCTGAGTTCGAGGGGTATATTGGAAAGATAAGCAAATGATTCTGTGAAGCACTATATAAAATTTTGTTGCAACTGTTTAAGCAAAGGGCAAGTAAGATTTAAGGAGGTGTGTGAATTGAGGAAAATTTTATCAATAGTTTTCGTTTCGATGTTTATAGCTGCAGTGTTTGCCGCATCACTTCAGGCTAAATCAGAAAACGCATCAGTTGAACTTAAGAACGCTCTTTCCAGCGGCAAGCCTGTGGTCCTGGAGTTTTACTCGGATGGCTGAGGGGGCTGCCTGGACATGAAGCCTGTCGTGAACAGGATGGAGAAAAAATTTACCGGAAAGGTTATTTTTATTAAAGCAGATTTAGCAGTCAGGGAAAATGCAGTTCTGGCAAATCAATATGGAATCAGATTAATCCCCACGTTTAAGTTTTTTGACAAAAAAGGAAACCTTGTGGAGACAAAAGGAATTATAGAAGATTCGGAGTTTGAAGGTGTTCTGACTAAGCTGAGTAAATGAGAAGATCTACGCGAAGCTCCCTTAAGGATATTCTTACGCTGGCTGGCGTGAAAAAGTCACGGGAAATTGGAGAAAGGGGACCATTGATCGCCAGCCGTTCGATTTCGGAGGATGAAAAAAATCCGGAGCTTAGAAGATTTGAAGTGGTTTTTGGAAGAGATTCCATATTTACTGCTTATGAATTGCTTGATTACTATCCCCGGTTAGCTGAGGCAACAATAAAACGCCTGGCTGAACTTCAGGGAACAAGAATTGATGCAGTTACCGAAGAAGAACCGGGAAGAATTCATCATGAGCACCGTCCCGGCGGTGCTTTTTTCTTTGAACAACTAAGGGCTAAGTGGGGCCATCCGGAGGATAAAGAGTTAATTTATTATGGCTCGGTTGACGCCACTCCTCTGTACTTAAAATTATTTTGTGATTATTTAAAGAGGACTGATAATTGGAATGTTTTAAATGTGAAGGTCAGGAATAAGGATGATTGCCGGATAATTTTAAAAGAGACTTTTGAAAATGCCGTAGATTGGATTATTAAACGAACGGACAAAAGCGAATACGGCTTTATAGAATTTCAGCGTTCCAACCCCCGGGGCATTGCAAATCAAGTCTGGAAAGATTCGGGAGATTCTTTTTTTCACGAGGACGGGAAGTCAGCCAATCATGATTTTCCCATAGCCGCAGTCGAGGTTCAGGGTTATGCTTATGATGCTCTTCTTGGCGCGGCGGATGTCTTTAAAAGACAGGACAGGAAAGATAAAACAAAAAAGTGCATTGAAAAAGCGGAAATTATAAAAAATAATGTTATAAATAAGCTCTGGATGGAGGATAAACAATATTTTGCCATAGGTCTGGACCGCGGCAAGGACGGAAAGAGCCGGCAGATTAGAATAATTGCTTCAAATCCGGGGCATCTCTTAAATTCCAAAATGCTTTTTGATCCTGGACGGATACATTATAAAGAAGCCATAATAAGAAAATTATTTTCGGATGATTTATTTTGCGCCTCTGGAATTCGAACTCTTGGGAAGAACGAAGCCCGCTACAATCCCGGCTCCTATCATAACGGTTCTGTCTGGCCCTTTGACAATAGTTTCATTGCCGGAGGATTGGAAAAACATGGGTTTCTTGCTTTAGCAGAAGAGGTTAGATTAAGGCTTCTCCGGGCTACAGCAGTTCACGGAAAAATGGCTGAATTTTTCAGGGGAGGAAATGGGATTGTCCCTGAAATCAACACGGAAACTGTCCGCAGATTCAACGATGAGACAGGAAAGGAAGTCGTAATTGAGCAGCCGCCGCAGGAAATTCAGGCGTGGACGGTTACGGCCGTTTTTACTGCAAAACGAAAGATGGGTGAAAGATTCCTGCGTCATAATAAACTGCCATGCAGCTTGCTGCAGGGTAGTTTATTTTAAAAGGCACCGGCAGTTTAGCAGTTCAAATGTTAACAAATTTTTAACATTAATTTCCTTTACCTGGTAATATTGTGATGTTATAATATCTTTGTGGATAATTCACTTATGGAACAAAAACTTGACCCTGTGCTGAAGAAAAGATTGAAAAACGGCACTAATGACATTCTGCCTGTTATAGTTCAAACCATTGACGGCTTGACTGATGATGACAGACAGATTGTAAGTACTGTGGGCGGCAAAATCAAAGATGATCTTAAAATCATCAATTCCTACTCGGCTGACCTTACAGCAGATGCTATTTCATCTGTTATTTTAAGCCCGAGAGTAAAAATGATTTACTATGATTCAGTAGTTCAGGCTATTTAATATAGAAGCTTGCATTTTTATATATAGTTAAAAAGTCAGGAGGAAGAAAAATGGACATAAACAAAGCAGGAATGGACCCGGTAAAAATCACACCACAAATCGCAAAACCGTCTGAGGTCCCGCAAAAAGAGGAGACAGAGGCGCTTTCCCCATACCGCCTTACTCCGGATCATTTTAAATGGAACACGAGGGATCTCACTCCTGAAGGAAAACTTCCGGTTATTATCCAGGCGGACTGCAATGATTCCCTTAATAAATGCAGGGACATAGTTGTTAAAAATTCGGTAGGCAAGGTAACCGGAAACCTTAAGCTTCTTCAGGGAGTAACCGCTGAAGTAGATCCTAAGAGTTTGATGTCTTTATTTCAGAGTATTCCCAAGGATGCAAGAGTATTTATTGACGGAAGAGTTACCCTTCCCCAGCCGATAGTTGACCAGCCGGACACTCCGAAGGACGGAGGCAGTGTTGATGCCAAGCTTAATGTGGCAATGCCCACTGTTGGAGTTGACAAGCTCTGGGATAAAGGCTATACCGGCAAGGGAGTTGGTATTGCCGTGATTGATACAGGTGTTTACCCGCACAAGGATTTTGTTGACCCAGCCACGGGGCAGAGCAGGATAATCGCCTTTAAGGATTTTGTTAATAATAAGAAGACTCCTTATGATGATCAGGGCCACGGCACTCATGTATCGGGGATAGCCGCCGGAAACGGCGCCGCTTCAGCCGGCAAATACAAGGGTGCGGCTCCTGATGCAAATATTATAGGAGTAAAGGTTCTTGACAAAAATGGTTCCGGCAGATTTTCCGATGTTATCAATGGAATTCAGTGGGCGGTTCAGAACAAAGACAAATACAACATTAAAGTCATAAATATGTCGCTTGGCGGTTCGGTGAGCGAAACTTACAAGAATGATCCCGTTGACCAGGCAATTGAAAAAGCCGTCAGTGCCGGAATTACACCTGTGATAGCCGCGGGCAACGAGGGACCTGATGCCGAGACAATCGGCTCCCCCGGTAATGACCCCGAAGTCGTTACAGTGGGTGCACTCGATGATAAAGGGACTCTTAATAAGGCTGACGATGATGTGGCAAAATTTTCCAGCCGCGGACCCACACCCGTTGACGGATTAACCAAGCCTGATGTGCTCTTCCCGGGCGTGAATATAACGGCACCTCTTTCTCCGGGCTCTTCACTGGATGAGCCAAGCATTCCTCATGTGGGAAAAGATTATATAACCATCTCCGGAACTTCGATGGCAACTCCTGGAACGGCGGGGACAGTGGCAGATCTTCTGCAGGCAAATCCAAAGCTTACTCCCCAGCAGGTTAAGGATATACTTATGAGTTCAGCCGATAAATTAAAAAATTATGATGCAAACACTGAGGGTGCAGGAATTGTAGATGCACCGAAGGCTCTTGATAAGGCGCTTTCAGCCTAGCAAGATTTAATTGAGGTGAAATAAAAAAGGGCGGCTTCAAGTGAAGTTGCCCTTTTTAAGTTACCCTTGCTTCGCTTCCCCCTTTAGTAAAGAGGGGAAGCGAAGGGTTGATTTTATTAGTAATTTTATTTATTTCCGTTCTTTTTTTTCATTTTTATCTTTTCATTAAGGTTTTTCCATAACTCACGGGATTCATTTAGCCTTGTTTCATCAATTTTATGGCAGCTGTATCTTGCTTCTTCAAACTGCCCGGTAAGGATATAGATTTCTTCCCAGCCAAGTTTTAAGGCTGCAGAATCAGCAAATTCTTTAGGTGTCTGGGCAGGCAGTTTATTAAACCCTATTGTAACAAGGTCTTTAAGCATTTTATAGTATATCTGCCATATAAGGAAACGCGGACCGGCGGCTTTTAGCTGGGGTTTTCCAAAACCATTGGAAAGCTTTATAGGCAGGTTCTGGAGTTTCCGTACAAATTCTGCAATTCTTAAGCCGTATCTTTTTGTCCTTAAGAGCAAATAAAAGATAAATACAGTAATTGAGAAAAGCGCAAGGAAAATCGCAGAAAGTGCAATGATTTTTCCGTTAAGGTCCAGAATTTCAAATCGGGCGGCGAAAGTTCTCAAATATTTTATAAAAGCCTGCCAGCCCTTCTTAAGGGACTCCGTTATTTCCGGGGGTATTTTTTCCTTAATATAATTTATTATTGCCGATATCATCCACGGCGATTGTTCTTCATTTCCTGCGTAAGGAAGGCTGTTCCATCCCGGTGTAGGGTCAAAAGAAATCCAGCCTACACCGGAGAAGAAAACCTCTACCCACGCGTGGGCATCGGAATTACGTATCTCATAATAACCTGTTATCGGGTTATAAACACCTGAGGTGAAACCGGTAATCAACCTGCTTGGAATACCAAGAGTTCTCAGCAAAACTGCCATTGTGGAAGCAAAATGTTCGCAGTATCCGCGCTTTTGTTCAAAGAGAAAATATTCTGTTGTTTCCATGTTTTTCGGGAAAGGAGGAACGTCGAGGTCATAAGGATAGTGATTCTGCAAATAAAGACATACGGCCATGGCTTTGGTGTAATCATTGTCATAATTTTTTGTAATATCCAGGGCAAGTTTTCTTACTTTTTCTGAGATAGGAGGAAGCTGAAGATAATGGCTTGCTTCATTCCAGGGGAGGATATTTTTTTTCATGGCAAGCTTTCTTATCTTGTAATCCGGCATGTTGCTTGTGAAGCTTATAATGCTGTAAATTGTGCCTTTATCAAGGGGCACAGGGGAGAGGAGCCCCATGTTCCGGTCATAATAGATAGTGTTGGTTGGAAAATAAAGCTGAGAGGGCTGATAGGCGGCAAAGATGATATTGGGCATTTCACGTTCTATATAGAAAATCTGCACCACTTCATTGAAACCAGGATAGGCAAGGTTTAAGGATATTGGCGGGTTTTCAGAAGATATACTTTGAGGTTTGGTATCCGTAATCTGCCATCCGGCTCCGTTATAATAGTCAAAAACGACCCCCCTGAGGTAAGCAGGCTCGGTGCTTCGCATTTTTATTACCACGTTCCGGTTGAGCTTTCCCCTCATGTTAAGGTCAAGGTAGGAAGTTAAGCCGTAATAAGCATCTGAGTTGAAATCAAAGGCTCTGGTAATAAGCTGGTTAGAATAAGGGTAGTATGGATTTTTTATCTGCCCGTCTCCCATTCCAAAAAGCCTAAGCTGAAGGGACACAGGGAGGGGCCTTATTTTTAAGCCGTGAAAGCGCGGTATGAATAGATAAACAATCCCGCCGATAATTAATAAAATGGCGGCAGTTTTTAAGATTGTGCCTGTTACCGAGCGCCATGAAACATTAAGGGCGACCCTTGCCTTTGCCTCTACAGCGGAAAGATAGTTATAAAAAAGGGCAAAAGTACTGCATAAGATAAAGAAAATAAGAAAGACGCCGTAAGTCATGTTGCTGCTTAAAGAGCCGGCAACGCACATCAGAATAAAGGCAGTCCAGAGAGAATAGTTAAGGTCTCTTCTTGCCGGCAGATCAAAGCTGTGAAGAGTCTGAAGCCAGAGCAGAAGATAGGAGAGGGGGATTCTGGGATCGTAAACATTCTTTAAAAGGTTTGACATAAAATCAATAAAAGCCCAGCACATGAGAATGGCAAGGATTAGTTTTATCCACCAGTTGTTTTTCTCGCGCCTTATCCAGCTTACAAAGAATCCCGCGATTGTTCCGGCAATAACCAGGATGCTTAAACCGGGCCATTCTTCCTGGCTTAGAGTGGCAATTATGCCGCAAAGCACCGTAAGAAGAGTGGCAATTCTCAATGGAATTGAATGTTCGGGAGAAAGACGTTTCTTCCTGAGCCTTGCAAAAGCTTCTATGATTTTATTGCTCATAGTGAAAGTCCCTCCACCAGAGCCTTCTTGAGGTTATCCCCTTTTTTGATTCTTAATAAAGCCGTATTTTCTTTTTTTAACCTTTCTTCAAGATAATCAAATCTTTTTGCCGCAAGGGCTTGCTCTTCATGCTCTTCAAAAGAATCAGAGTCAAAGATAAATATTTTAACAGACACTCTCTTGTCATTAAGAGGCTGAAGCCAGGAAGGATCCAGCCAGGGGCTGCTCAGAAGAAGAATCAGCCTTGTCTTATAGTTTGCTTCCCGGGCAAGGGAAGCAATAGTTTCCGCAGTGATTTTTGTCCGGGTGGGTGTGATTCCAGCCAGCCATTCCATACAGTGTAAATGGCCGGGGTTGGCAAGAGTTATTATTTTATCAGTATCCAGGGTTATCAATTTAAAATAATTATTCTGCTGAACCGATAAATTTGAGAGAGATGCAGCTGCTTTTACCACGTATTCAAGGGAAGTTTCCCTGCCCTTTCCAATGTCAAGCGAGTTGTCAATAAAGATGGTTAATTCACGGGAGGAAAGCTTTTTAAATTCCTTTACCATGAGTTTTCCCAGTTTTGCCGTGGCTTTCCAGTGAATATACCTGGTTCCCTCGCCGGGCTGATAATCCCGTATGCCGAGAAAATCATGACTCTGCCCGGGAGTAGAATAGGGCCTATTTTGGGATGCAGTGTAAAGGGAAGTGCTCCGGGCTGGAAGATTTTCAATAGAAGGACCTGAAGGAAAGATAATCAATTCCCCGTCTTTTTTAAGGGTTTTGCCGAAAGGGAAAAAACCTAATGGTGCGCCTGCTTCAAGTTTTAAAGGCGGGAAACTGTAAATCCCCCTTTTGAAGCATTCTTCTTCATAAGAAATAGTGCGGGTTTTATTTCCTTCGATTTTCTCTAACAGGAAAGTTTTGCTTTCATTTTTTTCTGAAGCAGGAAATTTTTCTTCAACGGTAATGAGATGTTTTTGCCAGCGGTGCGTATTTTGAAGTAAAATTTCAACTTTCAGATTTTCTCCTTCGTAAACCCTGTCCCGGAAGGTTCTTTCAACTTTAAGCCCCCTTATCTGGAGACGGGAGGAGATGAAGCCAAGGAGCAGGGTTCCAACCAGTATTGCGTCAACCAGAAAAAGCCAGCCTGTCTGGGTGTTTGTAGCAACAATAAATAGGAAGCAAGCTATTCCCAGCAAAACTATTTCATCGGACCTTCGCTTGAGCGGCGAGAAAATGAAATTCAGCACAATCTGCCTCAAAAATTAAAAATCGAGGAAAATCCCCGCATTTAATTTTACATCAGCAGGGCAGGAAAAACAAGGCTTTAAAAAAGGAGATGGTTTTTGCGCCGTACTCCCTCGTGGACAAAACTAAGGCTTGCTCCGCTGCAAAATCCAAACTCGTCCTTCGTCCTCAAACAGTGGATTTTGCGGCCGCTTCGCTTCGCCAAGTTTTGTTAGCCACTCAGTCCGTATTGTCACAAAAACCACCCCTTTTTCCACTCTTTTCAAGATTCTTCGAAACCCTGATTTCCAAGATGGATTTGAGCAGAGCAAAAAATTTAGATTACGTCCCGACGATTAGGGTTTATCTTTTTTAAGCCAGGCATAAAGAGTTGGAATTAAAAACCATGCCATGGGTCTTGAAACAATTACTCCTCCTATGACAACAGCAGCCAGCGGCTGTTCAACCGTAGCTCCTGTTCCTGATGCAACAAGAAAAGGCAAAAGACCGATGCTTCCAATTAAAGCTGAAAGAAGCTCGGGCCGCAGCCGCACCAGTGCTCCTTTCATTGCTGCATCAGCGGCTGAAAGCCCTTGTCTTCTTAGGATGTTCATGTAAGCCACCATAATCATGCCGTTTTGCACGGCAATCCCGAAGTTGGCAATAAAGCCTATATATGCGGGAACATTAAAGTGCAGGTGAAGCAGCCAGAGCAAAAATGTTCCCCCTGCAATTCCAAGAGGTATGCAGAAAAAAACAATGACCGTATCTATAATGTTATCGAAACAAAAATAAACCAGAGTAAAGACAATAAGCATCACGGCAAGAATGGCGGCTGTTAGATTTTTAAAAGCGCTTTCTGCTTCTCCTGCCTCTCCTGCCCAATAAACGGAATAACCGGGAGGAAGTTTCACGCTCTTTTCGAATTTGTTTTTTGCGTCATTAACCACATCAAGAACAGAGCGGTCTTTCACATCGGCAGTTATGACCAGCCGCCTGTTTCCATTCCACCGGTCAATGTGATCAAAGCCTGTTTGATAGCTGATTTTCGCTATATCGTGCAATGGGATTGAAATGCCTGAGGCAGAGGTGACGAGAAGTCTTCCAATCGCATCCACATTTGTCCTGAACTCAGGCTGCACCCTGACCTGAATTGCAGAGCGCTGATTCTGCAGAAAAACCTGTCCGGCTGAGGTCCCGCCCACCGCTCCCTGAACAACATCCATTAGATTCCCGATGTTTATGCCGTATCGCTGCATCTTAACCCTGTACGGCACAATGTTCAGATTATCAAGGCCGGTAAGGTGCTCAATTTCAATATCAACCGCCCCTCCGGCGGCATGTAAAGTGTCTTTTATTTTCCCGGCAAAAGTGAGCAGGGTTTTCGGGTCATCTCCTAGCATATAAACGGAAATAGGCGTATTAAAACCGGAAATCATTTCATCAGTCCGCATTTCAAGCTCCTGGGAAAACTGGACTGTTGTTCCCGGTATTCCCTGGAGTTCTTTTCTGAGTTTATCTTCCATTTGTTCTTTGGTAATACCGGGTGACCACTGGCTTACGGGTTTAAGCTGAATGTAAACTTCGTCATTACTGACTGATTCAGGGTCTCCGCCCAGCTCGGGCCGCCCCACGTATGAAATAACTTTAGTTGCCTCGGGAAGGATATGCAAAACTTTATTTTCAATTCTTTTTGTTACCTCCATAGCGTAAGGCAAAGAAATAGACGGAGGGAAGGCAAAGCGGAGCCTGAAATTTCCTTCTTCAAGCTGAGGCAGAAATTCAAACCCCGTATACTTTAAGGTAACGATGCTTCCCGCTAGAATTAGAAAAGAAAGGATGGCAATAATCCAGGGATTTTTCAATGAAATTTCAAGGGGACTTTTGTAAAGCTTTTTAAGAATTTTTATTATTATATTGGGCTCACCATGTTCTTTCTTTTTGCTTTTAATGAGCCAGTAACAAAGAGAAGGAGCCAGGGCAACAGCCATCAGAAGGGAGCCAAACATTGAAAAGACCACGGAAAGAGCCAGTGGAATAAAGAGCTGGCCCTCTATACCTTTTAAGGCAAGAACAGGTAGAAAAACGGCAATTATTACAAGAATGGCAAAAAATGTCGGTCTAAGTATTTCGGAAGCGCCGATTGCAATAATTTCCGCATGGCTCAAGTTTTTATGTTCTTCTTCCAACATGTGACGGTAAACATTTTCTGTAATCATTACAGTTGCATCAACCATCATTCCTATGCTCAGCGCAATGCCCCCCAGGCTCAGGAGATTGGCTGAAATGCCGTTTACTTTCATGAAGAAGAGGGCTGTCATGATGCAGAAAATCATTGCAAAAATAGGTATAAAAGAGGCGGTAAAACTTCCTACCAGTAAAAGAAGAATAAGGGCAACCAGGATAGCTCCCGCAGTTAATGAAGATGTGACTGTTTGAACGCTTTGTTTTATCAGGTATGACTGATCATAAAGGGTAATAATCCTGACATCTGAAGTGGGAATTCCAAAAAATTTTGCTCCTTTGGCGGAGAAGGTATTTTGAATTTCATCCAGTCTGTTTTTTACTTTCTGGATAACTTCGGCGGTGTTTTCACCAAGCCTTTTGATAATAATTCCTGCAACGGTTTCTCCCCCGCCGTTCATGCTTACCGCACCCTGGCGAACCTCCGGTCCGATTTTTAATTCCCCAACATCACTGACGCGGATAGGGATTCCTTTTGGGGCAGAAATAACAATGTTTCCGATATCATCGAGGTTTCTGGTAAAGCCTATTCCGCGGATTATATATTGCGTGTCACCCCGTGCCAGGAAATTCCCCCCGACATTTTGATTGTTTTGCTTGATGGCGTTGATTACATCGTCAATGCCCAGCCCCAGAGAAGTAAGTTTTGCTGGATTTAAGTTAACCTGGTACTGCCTGACAAATCCTCCAAACATTGGGACATTGGCAACGCCGGGCAGTACCCGGAGCTGGGGTTTAACAAGAAAATCCTGGAGCGTCCTAAGCTGAAGATTATTGAGTGATTTACTTGCAAGAGCATAAATGAAAACCTGACCTGTTCCTTCAGCCATCGGGGCTATCGAGGGAGTAACATTGGGCGGGAGGTCGGCGTTGCCGAGAGACTGAAAAACCTGATCCCGCGCCCAGTAAAGATCTGCACCGCTCTTAAAAACAACCTCTACCACGGAAAGGGAAAATTTTGATGTAGAACGGATTGTTTCCACCTTGGGAATGCCCTGTAAAGCCTGTTCAATTGGATAAGTTATAAGTTTCTCAACTTCCTGTGACGCCATGCCGTCAACTTCAGTGTCAACTTCAACGCGCACAGGTGTGACATCGGGAAAAGAGTCAAGGGGAATGTTGCGGCTTGCCCAGTAGCCTGCGCCTAAAATCAAAATTGCAATGCAAATGCAGATTACGCGGTGGCGGATTATTATTGTAATGAGTTTTTTTGCCATACCATTACTCCTGTCCTTCCAGAAGGAGGTTGCCCTCTGTCACAACTTTTTCTCCTTCTGTAAGTCCCCTTAGAATTTCTGCTTTGCCTGCGGATGAGATTCCAACCGTTACATCTCTTTTTTCATAATTGCCGTGGCTTTTTTCCACAAAAATATAACGCTTTTCGCCGTGAATCAAAACTGCATTTTCAGGAACAAGAAGCGCTTTTTCCGGACGGCTGGCGGAAAGATTGACAGTTATAAACATTCCGGAGCGGAGTATACCGTCCGGATTTTGAATCAAACTCCTGACAGTGACAGTTCTTGTTGCCGGATCAACCTGCTTTCCGATATAACTTACTTTTCCCTGAAATTTCTTTTGCGGGAAAGAGGCGCTTTCCGCACTGACCGAGTCCCCGGGATTAATAAAGGGGAGATCCGACTCATAAGCATTGGCATCAACATATACCTGATCGGTGTTAATCACCGTAGCTAAAACAGTTCCAGGGCTGACCGAGAGGCCGTTTGACATGTTATAAGCTGTAACTGTCCCGGTTATCGGTGCGTTTATGTAAAATAAAACAGCTCTTCCTGCATTGAGCCGGTTAAACTTGCTGGATTTTAACGGCACAGGCGTAAGATTCTGAGGAAGCTTTGTCCCGCTTAATTGAGTCTGGTTAAAGATTGCCTGATCTCTTTGAAGCATTGTTCCCGCAATTTTTAAAAGAGTTTCAGTGTCTTTAACAACAGCCTTCGCTTTATCATAGCGCTCCCGGGCATCTTCAAGATCGGAACGCGCAGCCACTCCTCCTTTAAACAGCATTTTTTCCCGGCGAAGTTTAATTTCGGAATTTTTAAGTTCTGCTTTAGCCTGGGTTAAATTATCTTTTGCCTGCGAAAGAGCAACTTCATCTGATTCAATTCTCTGCAGAATTTGCAGGCTGGTTTGCCCGTAAATGCTGTTAATAACGGCAATGGGTTCTCCTTTTGTTACTATCATTCCCACTTTTACAAAAGACTCCATAATGATTCCGTTAATCGGCGCGGTGATATCAGCCTTGCCGTTTTCCGTAACCGAAACCTGCCCGGTCATTTTTACCGTTCTTCTGATAGCAGCAAAGCGGGCAACAGCTGTTTTAATCCCGGCAAGTTCACTTCCGGCGGTGCTGCTGCCGGTTGAAATTTCCGGCACGGCTTTTTCCTGTTTTCCGCAGGAAGCAAAAATAAAGACAAGAAAAATTAAAAATAAAGCTATGAAAAATTTTTTCATGGCATTTCTCCTTCCAGAGTTTTTCCAACTGATGCCTCAAGGGCATCAAATGCCTGATGGCCGCTTAAAAGAAGAGTTATGTATTGAACGCGGGTGCTTTTTAAATTTTGTTCAGCCGTTAAAACCTGAAGATAAGAAACGGCTCCCTGAGTGTATCCGAAAAGAGCCATTTTCATGAGTTTTTCAGAAGGAAGAAGAACTTCCTCTTTGAAAGTCACGGCGTTTTTATAGGCTCCTTCATAAGCAGCATAAGCGCTTTTAACCGAGGAAGAGACAGCAAGGATGGTACCCCGTAAATTGTTTTCCTTTTCCTTAACGGTTGTTTGCTGAACTTTAATTTGATTATTAATCTGGCCGTAATCAAAAACCGGAACCTGTAAAGATGCGCCGATTAAATACAGGGGCGTGGTTGTAAGATCATAGGAGTAAAAGAGTCCGGGTGCGGGGTTGCGCTGGCTTCTGGCAAGTTTGACCTGTGTTTGTGCCTGTTCCACGCCTTTTTTAGCGGCACTTACTGCCGGGCGTTTTTCCGCAGCCATTTTTATAAGCGTTTCAGAATCAATCTTAAGTTCGGTTAAACCAAGACTGCCTGAGACCTGCAAAGAATTTTCCGGGGAATAGGCAAGAATAGCATTAAGTGCTGACTGAGCTTGTTTTAAAGCAGCTTTTGCCTGAATAACAGCTTGTTCACTTGCGGCTTTCTGGATTTTTGCATTTACCATATCTATCTCAGGAACAGCTCCTGCATTAAATTTCTTTTTTGCAAGCTCATAAAGCTCATCTGCCAGTTTCAGGTTTTCATTTGAAATACAAAGCTGCTCCTGGGCGGAAAGGAGAGTATAAAAGGCGTCTTTCGTATTTTGAATCAGAAGGATTTTGGTTTCCTCTGTATTAGCACGGGCAATCTCATAGGATTGAAAAGCCGCTTTACCGGAAAGAGCGGTGCTTCCAAGAGGTCCGAAGGATTGGGAAAGATTAACATTTGCATCCGGCTGGTCACCGTTATTTGAAGGTATTGTGTTATTGCCGGCAGTGTAATTACCGGTTAAGATAAGATTAGGCATTGCCCCTGCTGATTTAAAAGCAAAGAAGGCTTCTTTTTCCTGGCTTTCAGCAGTTTTAAGATTAGGATTTTCCGATAAAGCTCTTTGAAGGACTTCTCCGAGAGTCATTATCTGCTGTTTATTTTGTTCTGAACTTGCCGTTGAAAGATTAAACAGGTTTATCAATATAATAAAAATAAAAAATTTGAAGATTATTTTTTTCATATAGCACCTCTCAAAGTAAAATTAAATTACTTTGGATAAAGCATGAAGCTAAAAAGATGTGACTTTTCAGGCTGCAGGCGGGGCGCGGGGTGTTATGCTTTCCGTTCTTTTGATGGAAGGAATATGCGGAAATTTTTGTGTTTCGCATCTGTGTATCAGAAAAGAAAACAAAAATTCAGGTAAGGAAGGCAGAGTGGAAATATTTTTTGCTCCCCACTGGCAGCTGGGGCAATCATTGAGCTGATGCATTAAAGAAACGGCTGCCGCGGGACCTGGTGAAAAGCCGTCATGATGGTGGGAAATTAAAACCCCCGTCATGAAAACATAAACGGCAATCAAAAATAAAGCAAAAAACTTGGTACAGTTCCTTTTCATTGACATGGCTTATTCGATAAGGAAAAAGAGTTTCCTCTTTCCCTGAAAGATGTTAAGAGGGAAAACTTTTGCACCAAAGAATTTTACTGTATGTTTCAATCCCAGGACTTATCGCTGGCTCTATCCCAGAGGATGGCTGTCGCCATGAAAATGGCTGTTTATCTTGAAGCGCAGCCAGGAGATTTCTGGAAATTGGTTAGGGATATAGAAGAGGACCCTCTCTTTAAAAAACTTCATTCCCCGGAGCGCTCTGCATATAAGGTTATAAAAATAATTCCCCGCAGGCGCTTTATTTCACTTGATGCAGCCAGAGCAGCCGCTCCGCCGGATTCCGATATTGAAGAAATCTTATCAGGCAAAGAAGAAATCCTTGAAAAGCTTAAAAAAACCGGCAAAGAAAAATTTATTTCATTCTTTCTGGAAGAAGGCGTGACGGAAGCTGAGATAGAGGAGTTGACGGGTCTTAGCTCCCGGCAGATAAAAAAATTCAGGAAAGAAGTCGTTGACCGGATAGTTATAAAGGATATATTTTCTGATATTCCGCCGGCGTTTGAAAAAGAAACAGGCGCCAGAGAAGTTGCAGCAGAAATAAAAGTATCCGGTGATAAAATTGCTGTTGATTACGCTTATGAAAAAAAACGATACGAGATTGATGAGGGAAGAATTGAAGAACTTTACAAAGAAGGCTATATCACTCAGAAAGAGATGGAGAAGTTCTTCTCACTCCTCAAGAAATTTCAGTGGATAAATTTAAGATTTGATATTGTAAGAAGCGTGGTTGACGAGATAGCCAGGGTGCAGAGAAAATATATATTAAGCGGCAACTCACTTGATATTGTAAGTTTCGAAGGAAAAGATATTGCCGGGAGTCTTGGCATAGACCCAAGCTGGCTGAGCCGCGTTATAAAAGACAGATTCATAAAAGTTGAAAATAAGGAGATTCCGCTAAGAAATTTTCTTTTAACAAAAAGGGAACTTGCTAAAATTCACGGCAAGCTTTTTCTTAAAGATATTCTTGATAATTTTAAAGCACCCGGCAGGTTAACTGACGAAAGAATTTGTAAAATTTTAAATGAGAAATATAATTTAAAGATTGCCCGGCGCACTGTCAATCAGTGGAGAAGCGAGCTTTAAGGAAAGAAAAACCCTCGCCCCAACGGGGAGGGGGAAGGGTGAGGGGGATTTTGTTCTTCGCAAGACAATTTCTTATTTATTGAGTATATTATCCTGAATCAATTGGTCGTATTCGCACCTCAAGCATTCGTAAAGTTTGTTGCAGGTTCTGAAGGCGACATTGCCTGAAAGCATATATCTGCACTTTCTCTCGCCCGCCGGCAGGCTCTTTAGAGCCGATAGCATTTTGCCGGCGGCGGCATCATCCTTGAGGTTTGCCCTTTGTTCCTGCATCATCTGGCTGAAATCACAGGATGCGCATTGATAATTTGTGTAGCAGAGCCTGTAGGCAACAACTTTTGCCTTCATCCAGACACATTCCTTGGGAACAATTTCTGTAGCAGCCGCTTCTACTTTCTTTGCCGCGGCTGGAGCTTTCTTTTCGCCTCTTGCTTTGCTGTCGTCAATGGCTTTCTGTATCCTCATAAGAGTATATCTTGCTTCAAAATGATCCGGATCAATTGAAGTTGCCGCCAGTATTTCGGTGAGGCTTTCCTCCAGTTTCCTGATGCCGCCCTTAAAGAGTCTTTGGCATTTGCAAGATGAGAATTAAAATTATCTACATCGGCTTTTGTCGGCTCTACAGTGAATTTCTTTTCCTTAACCGGGGGTCCTAGAATTTTTTCAATTGCATTTTCCAGTTCTTCAGGCGTGAATGGCTTTGTAAGATATTCAGCCGCTCCGATTTTCATGGATTCCACAGCCGTCTGAATTGTCGGGTATGCGGTTATCATTACTACATTAATTTTAGGAAATTTTGCCTTTGCTTCTTTAAGAACCGTAAGCCCGTCAACCCCGGGCATCTTGAGGTCAAGGATTACAAGGGAATATTTTTTATCCTCAAGAAGTTTTAATGCTTTTTCTCCGTCTTCAGCCGCCTCCACATGGTATCCGTCGTCTTTCAGCCATTCGGAAAGAGCATTTCTCATTATAGCTTCGTCTTCCACTATTAAAATAGGTCCTTTTGTCATTTTAGACACCTCCTATTTTCTTTCAAAAAATGAATAGCAATCGAGATGCCAAAATGTCGGGGAAGGGGGTGAATAGAACACAGGGACAGACCTTTCAAATCAATGTCTGTCCCTGGAAAGAAGTCTAAAAATAAACTACCCTATAC
>JAMDEM010000091.1:0-5971 GCA_023486985.1 Bacillota bacterium | reverse complement strand
GCTGGGAAACTACCCCCGGTTAAGGAAGGATTTCGCACAGCGAAAAGCACGGGTTTTTTTGAAACTTTTTGACGAACGAAAGTGAGTTTAGAAGTTTCTATAAAACCCCGAGGTAATGCGTAGCCTAGAAGGTTCCGCAAAACCCTGATTTCCAAGATGGATTTGAGCGCAGCGAAAAATTTGGTCTGCGGGGTCTCCTGCCGCAAAATAAGAAGCGTCTTTGTTTCAGGCGTTTCTTATTTCAAGAAGCATGTAAATATTTTATACAGAACTAAAGATTTTATAAAGTTCTTGATTTCACAACAATTTGCTAAAGATTAAACTAGTGTAATTTTTAAACACCTTGTGCGTTTTTACATCACTTCTTAGCCATTAAGCCATAGCTTCTCAGCTTGTTGTATAGGGTTGCTCTTTCAATGCCCAGAATTTGCGCAGCTCTTGACCTGTTCCAGTTAGTGCTCTCAAGAACTCCCATTATATGGTCCCTTTCAATATCTTTGATAGACTTCAACGCAGAATGTCCATTAGCTGATGCTTTTGAATTTCTTATCTCTGACGGCAAATCATCAAGAACTGCCGTATTGCCTTTACATACCACTACCGCATGCTCAATGGCGTTTTCGAGCTCTCTTACGTTTCCATGCCAGTTGTATTTTACAATGAATTCAAGAGTTTCCTGGGAGAACTGATTTACTTCCTTGCGGTTTTCACTTGAAAATTTTTTGAGGAAGTGATAGGCGATAGGCAGTATATCTTCCCGTCTTTCCCGCAGGGGCGGAAGGTCAATGGTTACCACATTCAGGCGGTAATAAAGGTCTTCCCTGAATCTCCCCTCGTTAACAAGCTTCTTGATATTTTTGTTGGTTGCCGAGACAATTCTTACATCAACTTTTACCAGCTCTGTTCCTCCAACTCTTCTGAATTCTTTTTCCTGAAGGACTCTTAAAAGATGAACCTGGGTGCTTAAGTTCATCTCACCCACTTCGTCCAGGAAAAGAGTCCCGTTATGAGCCAATTCAAATTTTCCTTTTCGCTGGGAAACTGCCCCCGTGAAGGACCCTCTTTCATGGCCAAAAAGCTCGCTTTCCAGCAGGCTTTCCGGTATGGAGGCACAGCTTATGGCAATAAAGGGTCTTTCTTTTCTGGAGCTTGAATCATGAATTGCCCTTGCAATTAACTCCTTGCCGGTGCCGCTTTCTCCCTGAATGAGAATGGTGGAATTGCTTTTTGCCACAGTCTTAACCATTTCAAATATTTTTTGCATGGAATGACTTTTTCCGATAATATCATTCAGGTGATATCTTTTTTCAAGTTCCTGGCGGAGAATGAGATTTTCAGCCATGAGGTTTCGCTGGTCCTCAATTTTTTTCAGGATAAGCTCAAGTTTCTCGGGGCAGAACGGTTTTTCCAGGTAATCATAGGCTCCCTCTTTCATGGCAACAATTGCCGTGGGAACGGTGGCAAAGGCAGTGATTATTATTGTGAACATTGAAGGATTTATCAACTTTGCCCGCTTCATTAATTCAATTCCATCCATTCCCGGCATCTTTAAATCGGCAATAAGAATATCCACTTTATTGCGCTGAATTACCTGAAGCGCCTCAAGCGCCGTTGCCGCTGCATATATCTCGTATCCGGATTCAGTGAGCCACTCTTTAAGCGAATTCCTGACAATCTGCTCATCATCAGCTACGAGATATTTGAAACGGTTGACCATAAAAAACACCCTTTCTACTGCAAGTTTCTTTTTTTATTAACTCCCCCATCCCCTCTTTGACAAAGAGGGGAGAATTTGTATTCCTCCCCTTAATTTAAGGGGAGGTCAGGTGGGGTTATTCGCCTTAAGCCTTATCGTAAAGGTAGTACCTTTATTTTCATCGCTTTCGACCTCGATTTTTCCCTCGTGCTTTTCAATGATTCCCTGGACAACCGCCAGTCCAAGGCCAACGCCTTTTTCTTTGGTTGAAAAGAATGGAGTAAAAAGTTTGTTCAGGTTGTCTTTGGACATTCCGCAGCCCGTGTCGCTTATGCTGATTAAAACTTCTTTCTGGGGTTTAAGAATCTGTGTTTTTAAAGTGAGAGTTCCGCCGGAGGGCATTGCCTGAATGGCGTTCAGCAGTATGTTTATGAAAACCTGGCGCATCTGGTCATAATCTGCGGTAATCTCAGGAATCTTTTTTTCCATGTTTTTTGCAATCTTTACATTTCCCAGCTGCGCCTGGTGCACCACCATGCCCAGAGCATCTTCCATTGTTTTATTAATGTCCACAAGCCTCAGGGCAGGGGGAGACTGTCTTGAAAAATCAAGAAGATTTCTGATAATTTTACTGCAGCGGTTAATCTCACTTTCAATGCTGATAAGGTTCTTCTGGAAAGATTCCCTGTTTAGCTCTTCGGATTCAAGCCTTTTAAGGAGAAGCCTTGTATATATGAGCACGCCGCCGATAGGGTTATTTATCTCATGGGCAATGCTCGCCGCCATCTGTCCCAGGGAAGACATCTTTTCCCTCTGGATTAAGTAATCCTGAAGCTTTTCAATGAGGTATGGAAGGCACATTTCGTTTTCCGCCAGTCCCTGGCATACGGCAATGGCTTTTTCACGGCAGGATGAGTAGCCGCAGGAGCCGCAGTTAAGCTCATCCTCCGGCTTTGTTTTGTTGATTGCTTTCAATACTTCTTTTATCTGCTCTTCGGTGGGAATTGAAAGTTTTATATCAAGGCTTCTGTATCCTCTTGAAAGATCAAGACGGGGAATCTCTTCTTCATCGTCTTCTTTGTAGTTTTCCCGTACATATTTTGCCACAATTTCTTTTTTAGTGAAGAGTTCAAGGTCATTATCCATGACGGGCCCGTCAATACAGCCCTCGCAAAAAAGAATGTCCAGAAAGCGGGCTTCAAGTTTTCCTTCCATCAATTCATTAAGAAGTTTTAAGGTTCTATCCTTTCCTTCTGTAACAATGACATCGTTGTCGAGGATATCCACGTATTTTGAAGCTGTCCTTAGAAGACCGCCCGAGACGGGAAAAGACCTGGCAATTTTAGGGTGTGGCGCGTCAAATTCTGATTCCTCAAGGCTTTCAGGCTCTATGGTTTTTTCTGAAAAAATCTGCTTCAGTTCCTTATATGTAATTGCCGCTTCCACAGCGCCTGCCACACAAGGGTCTTTTATCTCTTCTTTCTTGGCGATGCAGGGACCGATGAAGACAACTTTTGCTTCCGGGTCGAGATGTTTTTTTATGTACCTTCCAAGAGCAATAAGGGGGGAGACTACCGGCGCAAGATAAGGCAGAAGCGGTGTTGCATATTTTTCGATGTAGCTTACAAGAGCAGGGCAGGGAGTAGTTATAATTACAGCCTTTTGTTCCTTCAGCAGGCGCGTGTATTCCTGGCGCACGATAAGCTTGGCTCCATAAGCTACTTCCATGACATGGGAAAACCCCAGCTTTTTAAGAGCCGTTATAAGCTGCCCCGGCTTTATCTCGTTAAAGGCTGCCACAAAGGAAGGAGCAAGGGCGGCAACGGTATTCTTTCCGTTGGAGATAAATTCATAAACTTTTTCTATGCCGCTTTCAATCTGTTTGGCATTCTGGGAACAGGCTTTAACGCATGTGCCGCAGGCAATACAGCGTTCTTCCATAACCATTGCCTGCCCCTCTTCGATTTTTATTGCTTTTGCAGGGCAGTTCCTTACGCAGGAATAACACCTTTTACATCTTCCGACAATTGTTGTTACTACGCCCATATTGTCTCCTTATCAGTTTTTTAGAGAGTGCCCGTAGTCCGGTGCAATATTTCTGCCCATGGACTTCACCATGGTTTTAATGCATCCGGCGCATCTTCCGGGCTCCTCATCACTGCACTTTTTCCCGGGGTAAATTTCATAAAGTTTTCTGTACTTTGCAGGCGTAAGATTGGGCATTATTACATTCGCTCCACATCTTAGAGCCTTCTGTCTTCCTTCGGCGTCAATTGTTCCGGTGGCGGTGGTTGCGGGAATGTGGGAATTTAAAGTTACTATCCGGCTGACGGCAACAGTTTTAAGAACCATCTTTAAATCTCCGCCGGGAAAATCGTGGAGTGGAGTTTCAGAGTGGGGGATAAAAGGACCTATGCCCATCATATCAAGATTAAGTTTCCTGGCAAGAATTATGTCATCAGCCAGGTCTTCAAGGGTCTGTCCGGGCAGACCCACCATATTTCCCCCGCCTACCTGATAACCCATCTCCTTAAGCCATAAAAGAATATTAATTCTGTTTTCATAATCCATTTCCGGATGAAGAGCATGGTAAAGATCAGGGTTGGCTGTTTCATATTTTATTAAATACCTGTCGGCACCTGCTTTTTTCATTACTTCATATTCTGCCAGGGTGCGCTCACCGATGCACAGGGTTATTGCGCAGCCAGCCCTATCTTTTATTGCCTTTACTATCCAGCTTACTTTATCGGCAGCAAACCACGTATCCTCGCCTGACTGTAAAACTATTGTCTTAAATCCCGCGCTGCAGGCTTTTACTGCAGTATCAACAATCTCATCCGGCGTCATCCTGTAGCGCTCCAATTTTTTGTTTCCCCTTCTTATTCCGCAGTAAAGACAGTTCCGGGAGCAGTGGTTTGAAAATTCAATTAAGGCGCGCAGGTGAACATCGTCGCCGCATTGGTTTTTTCTAATATCGTCTGCTATCTGAAAGAGCCTTTCAAGTAGAGCTTCATCCTGCCATGAAAGAACCTCAATAATCTCTTCTTTATTAAGAAGAGATCCATTCGAACTGCATTTGTTAAGAACATGTGCTGCTATTTCTGTTTGCATAATTTTTAGCCGTGCAGTTTAAGGCACTTTAAGGCGTCCTCCAGTACGTTATGAATATATGAAATCAAAACTCCGTAATTTACAATTGGAACGTTGCATTTCCGGGCTTCCATTATCCTTTGAAGCATGGCTTTGCGGTTTATCATGCATGCTCCGCAGTGAATTACCAGTTTATATCTATGAAGGTCCGGCGGGAAATCACCGCCCACACAATAATTGAAATTAAGAGCACCGCCGGCTCTGGCATTAAGCCAGCGGGGGATTTTACTGCGGCCGATGTCATCGGAAGTCGGATGATGGGTGCATGCCTCGGCGATAAGGATTTCATCGCCCGGTATCAAATTCTCCACAGCTTTTGCGCCTTCAACCAGAGTGTTTATATCACCGCGGTAGCGGGCAAAAAGAATCGAAAAAGAAGTAAAAAGGATGCCGCACGGCGTATCCCGCCTCACCCGGTCAATTACCTGGGAATCTGTTATGACAAGCCTGGGTGGCTCTTTCAAATTTTTGATAGTGTCTAGTAATTGATCTTCCTTAACCATGATTGCCCTTCCGTCATGGTCCAGGATATCCCGGATAGTCATAACCTGGGGAAGAATCAACCTGCCTTTTGGAGCTGATTTGTCAACAGGGATGACTGTTATTACAGTGTCGCCGGGTTTGATAAGGTCGCCCGCTATGGGAGGTTCCAGGGCTTCCGGTTTTGCGGCTTCTATGATTTTTTCTTTTAATTCCTCTATGCCGCTTTTTGTCTTACTGCTTACCTTTACGCAGGAGAGATTCCATTTTTCAAGCAATTTTTTTATATTAGACCCGTTTGAGGAAATATCGCTTTTATTAATGACCGCCACAACAGGAATTCCTGTTGATTGTATTTTTTCAAGGATTCCTTCCTCAAATTCTTCTGTAAAATTTGTTGAATCAATTACAAGCAAAGCCACATCAGCATGGGAAAGGACACGGATAGTGCGTTTTATTCTTAATTCACCCAGAGCTCCTTCATCGTCAAGGCCTGCGGTGTCAATAAAGCAGACCGGTCCAACAGGTAAAATTTCCATTGCTTTGTAAACAGGGTCAGTTGTGGTGCCGGGCACTTCGGAAACAAGGGCGGTTTCCTGGGAGGAAAGGGCATTGATGAGGCTGGATTGCCGCGCTATCCCGCAT
>JAMDEM010000158.1 GCA_023486985.1 Bacillota bacterium | reverse complement strand
AGTGAAATCCGCCGGAAGCTCAAAATCGCTGTTGAAGAGCTTGCCGGAAATCCGGCGAAATTACAGGAGATGGCGGAAAAAAGCCGTAAGGCGGGGAAGCCGGATGCTGCAGATAAGATACTGCAGATAATAGAAAGTTTAATCAGGAAGTAAGAAAGGAGAAGCCGATGAAAGAATACAATCATGTGCACTTTGTCGGGATCGGCGGCATCGGCATGAGCGGGATAGCCCGGGTTTTGCTTCAGCTGGGTCATAAAGTTTCAGGGTCGGATTTGCGCAGTTCAAGGCTTGTTCAGAGCCTTCAAAATATGGGTGCGGTCTTTTATCTCGGACACGATGGAAAGAATGTCGAAGGCGCAGATGTAGTTGTAGTTTCTTCTGCAGTTTCGGAGGATAATCCTGAAATAGCTGCAGCAAAATCAAGAGGCATTCCCATCAAGCAGAGAGCCGAGATGCTGGATTATCTTATGAAGACCCGCTATGGAATTGCGGTTGCCGGGACTCACGGGAAAACCACAACGACTTCAATGATAGCAATGATGCTGGAAAAATGCGGCAAGAATCCTACAGTTATCATAGGCGGGGAATTAAACGATATCGGCTCCAATGCGAAGCTTGGCAGGGATGAATACCTGGTTGCCGAAGCTGATGAAAGCGATGCCTCTTTCACCAGCCTTGAGCCCAAGATTGCAGTTGTTACCAATATAGATGCGGATGTAAACCTTAACGTGGCGCCTTTTTGCAATCTTGAGTATGACCAGGCAAAAATCAGGGAGATGGTTGTTTCCACTTTTAAGCAGTTTATAGATAAAATTCCTGACAACGGCAAAGCAATTCTTTGCATTGACAGCGGGAAAATTAAAGAAATCCTGCCGGAGATTAATAAACCCTATATCACTTACGGCTTCAGCAGGGGCGCTAATTACTCTGCAACTTCCGTGCAGTTGAAAGATTTCCAGTCTTTCTGCAAGGTTAAGAAAAGAGGCAGGATTCTTGGAACACTCCACTTGAATGTTCCGGGCAAACATAACATTTTGAATGCCCTTGCCGCCATCGCGGTTGGGTTTGAGCTTGGCTTGAAGTACAAGGATATGAAGAAAGCTCTTGGAGACTATATCGGCGTTAAGAGAAGATTCCAGCTCTGGGGCGAGTATGAAGATATAATGATTGTTGACGATTATGCCCATAATCCTTCAAAGGTTATGGCGGCTATTGAAGGGGCAAGAACAGGCTGGAAAAAGAGGGTCATAGCAGTATTCCAGCCCCATCGCTATACGAGAACAAAATTTCTTTCTGAAGAATTCAAGGATTCATTCCATTCGGCTGATGTTCTTATCGTTACCGATATTTATTCAGCCGGTGAGACGCCTATTAAAGGCGTATCAGCGGAAGAGCTTGCAAGAAATGTAAGGAGAAACGGCTCCGGTCCGGAAGTGAAATTTATTCCCAGAAAGGAAGAAATAGTAGAATATCTTCTCGGCATTATCCAGCCGGGAGACCTGGTTCTTACTCTTGGCGCGGGAGATATCTGGACTGTGGCGGAGGGTCTTGCCGGCAGGTTAAAGCCGCCGGTGGAAGAGATGGAAGCTCAATAAGAACTATAAGCAGGGTCTGTTCCCTGAACGGCAGAGGAAAAATGTAGGGTCCGTTCCCCGAACGGCAGAGGAAAAGAACAAAGTCCGTTCCCCGAACGGACTTTGTTCCTAAGTAGGAATCTGGAGGGGTTAAAAGGAATTTGTCAGGAGGAAGCATGCTTTAATCAGCCTGTGATTTTATCAACAGGTTAGCCTTCTGGCACTTTTTATTTTTAAGGTAGAGGCATATTTTATGATTGAAGAGGCCGGGTTTTTCCCGACCCGGATAATGGCGGGTTTAATTTTTTAACTCCCCCGCCCCTTAACAAAGAGGGGGATAACTCTTTATCCCTCCCCTTAAATTAAGGGGAGGGCAGGTGGGGTTAATGAATCAAACCTCTGAAAGTTATCATATATTTTTCAAGGCAGAGGTATAATTGAAAGGAAAAGAAGCAGTGAAAAATGTAGCATTATTGATGGGTGGAAATTCCCCTGAAAGGGAAATTTCATTGAAGTCAGGAAAAAATGTAGCCCGTGTCTTAAAAGAGGCAGGGTTTAAAGTTATCGAGATTGATGTTGATGAAAATGTTGCAGATGATTTAAGGAAGCAGTCCGTGGATGTTGCTTTTCTGGTCTTGCACGGGCCCAACGGCGAAGACGGCACTTTGCAGGGCATGCTCGAGTTCATGGGTATTCCCTATACAGGTTCGGGAGTTCTGGCTTCCGCCCTGGCAAATCATAAAATTATGGCTAAGAAAATATTCCGGGAGGCAGGGCTTCCCGTATCTCCCGGCTTTGAAATGAAGTCAGGCGAGCTTGCTGCAGAAAAAGAATTAAAAGTTGTAAACTGCAAAATGAAATTATCCGCCTTAACCTACCCGGTGGTGGTGAAGCCCGCCACAGTGGGCTCAAGCATAGGTCTTACCATTGTGCGGGAGGAAAATGTGATGCTGCAGGCGCTGGAAGATGCTTTTAAATATGATGCGGAAGTTTTAGTGGAGAAGTATGTACCGGGAAAGGAAATAACCATTGGAATTCTCGGGGGTGTCAATCCCTTTGCGCTTCCTGTTGTCGAGATAATACCAGAGGGAGAATTTTATAATTACGAAACAAAGTATGTTCCGGGTATGAGCACCCACGTAATTCCTGCAAGGCTTCCCGAGCCGGTTTACAAGAAATCCCAGGAGCTGGCGCTTGAGGCGCACAATGTACTTGGCTGTTACGGCATGTCAAGAGTAGATATTATTGTTGCTGATGACGGCAGCTTCACTCTTCTTGAGATTAACACCATTCCGGGCATGACGGACACAAGCCTTCTTCCCGAAGCGGCAAAAGCAATGGGCATAAGCTTCCAGGAGCTGGTATCAAAGCAGGTGGAGTGGGCTCTGGAACGGTTTAAAAAAAACAAGCATTTTGTGCGAAGATAAATTTTGATGAAAAGAGCCAGAGCAAAGAAAACAAGAGCAGCACCCTTATCCCGGAAAATTTTTCTTCTGGCTATCTTTGTGATGAGCCAGGTTGTTTTTTTTAACTCGCCTTTTTTCCAGCTCAAGTCAATAGAGGTTTACGGGAACCAGAAAGTTGGGAAAGAGGATATAGTACAGGCGGCAAAGGTGAATGCAGGGGATAATATTTTAAGAATTTCTATCCCTGAAATTAATAAGAGCGTAAAATCAATTATCTGGATTAAAAGCGTGAAGGTGAGCCGCATATTTCCGGGCGGATTGAAAATCCAGGTGGAGGAACGAAAACCCGCACTGGTTGTGAGCCGTGACGACCCTTCCATGGAATGGTTTGATGCCGATGAAGATGGCTATGTGCTGGAGGCGGCTCCACCTGTGGAAGATGAGATGACGCCTCATGTGGTTCTCCAGCAGAAGAAAAAGATTGAAGTGGGTTCAAGGATAGATTCCGATAAAATAAGGATTGCGCTTGATGCCTGGACCGAGCTTGATGACAAATTAAAAGGAGTTCTTTTGTATTTTGAAATTGACGAGGACAGGAATTTAACCCTGGAGTGCGATATTAACGATAATCCGCTTGAAATAAGGCTTGGCGTTACAAAAGATTTGTCTTCCAAATTTGCCAATCTTTATGCGCTTTTAGATTATCTTGACAAGAAGAAGGTTCAGGCGGAATATATTGATTACAGATTCAGCCAGCCTTATGTGATGCCTAAAAAGAGTAAATGACGGATTGGCAGATGTCCGATTGGAGATGACATAATGTCAGAAGAAAGATCTAAAAAATTAAAATGGCAGATTTCTATATTAATAACCAGTCTTCTGCTTGGAGTTATCATTGCTGTTCAATTCAGAACGCAATCGAATATGAATTTTCCATTTTCCCGCCAGAGGCAGGAAGTGGGACAGATTGTCCAGCAGTTGGAACAGGAGAGAAATAAGCTGCAGGCAGAGGTGGAGGAATCAAGAAAGCGCCTCGATGGTTTTGAGAAGAAAGCCAGCCTTGTAAGTACCGCCATAAAGTCAATGAAAAAGGATATGGAAACAGCCAAGATGTCTGCAGGATTACTGCCGGTTGAGGGCCAGGGTTTGACGATAACTCTTGTTGATTCAAACAAAAGACCGCGGCAAAGTGAAGACCCGTGGTTCTTTATCGTTCATGACGTGGATTTACAGCTTATTGTTAACGAGCTCTGGGCTTCAGGAGCAGAGGCAATATCCATAAATGAACAGAGACTTATAACCAGTTCTTCCATAAGATGCGCAGGTCCGACGATTCTTGTCAATTCCGTAAGACTCGCCCCGCCTTATCTGGTTAAAGTAATAGGTCCTGCACCTACTATGGAGGCGGCTCTTAAAATGCCGGGAGGCCTTATGGATACTCTTGCTCCAAGTATTTTAAACGGTGTTCAGATTAAGATTAAGCGCGCAGAAAAGATTTCTCTGCCGGCATACAGCGGCAGTATGATTTTTAAGTATGCAAATTCTGCCAGGGAGGATGAGAAATAATGCTGGCAATCGTTGGACTTGTAATCGGAATTCTTATAGGCTTGTTTTTTCTTCGCGTTCAGATTCCTCTTGTATATACGACATATGTTTCCATAGCTTTTCTTGCAGGACTTGATTCAGTGCTGGGAGCAATAAGGTCTAATATTGAGAAAAAATTCGACCTGACTATTTTTATCTCAGGATTTATTGTTAATATCCTTCTTGCAGGTCTTCTTACTTATGTGGGGGACAGGCTGGGAGTAGACCTTTATCTTGCCGCAATTGTCACCTTCGGCGTTAGAATTTTCCAGAACTTTGCTTTTATAAGACGGGATCTTCTCTCAAAGCCAAGCTCGGAGTAATAAAGAGTACTCCCCTCTTTGTTAAGGGTCAAGAATAGTTAAGGAGGGGCTGGGGGAGTTAAAAAAACCGTTTTATCGAGTCGAAAAAGTTCGACCACTACACTTTATCGGGTTCAATAAATTGAACCACTATATCGGGTCCGGGGCCCTACCCCTACAAACGGACGCACCTTGTGATCTTTATAGAAACAAAAAAGGCACTCCAGAAGGAGTGCCTTTTAGTTTTCAGGTTCTTTACCAGGTAATAGGATGCCGGAAGTCGCAGTAGTCACCCTGTTTTGCATCACTGCTGTCAACCGCTTTAACTTTGTCTGCAGCAGCTCTTACCAGAACATCAGTATCATAAGGGATATCGCACTTATCACAGTTGTAAGTGTTGTTTTCTCTTGCAATTAATATAACTCTGGTGGTGTAAGGATTGGCATCCATTTTAAAAGTCTTCCAGCCTTCTGTGTCAACGGCATAAAGGAACTGCACCGTATCTTTTTGAAGATTGTAAGTGTACACCTGTATGCAGGAGAAGTCGCTTTTGCTTTTGTACTGAAATTCTATGGGGGTTCTGGGTGCAAATTCCAGGTATACCCTGCTGTTGTCATGGAGCAAAAGATAATCGTCTGCAAATACTCTCTCTCCGGGAATAAGGAAAAACATTGAAACCAGGAATAAAACTGCCGCTAAATATTTTATTTTCAAACCTATCTCCTCCTTATTTAAATTTTAAAAATTTAAGCCGCCATTGTATTTCTAGATACGTTGATATTATTGTATTTCCTTGAAACTTTGTTGTCAATAGAACACTTGTTCGTCATTCTATCCATCTTTTCCTTCAAATGACCATTTTTATTCTTTTTAATTATGAAGTAAGTAAATATAAGAGGAAGCTATACCATTATATAGAAATAAACTATGCAGGTTATCCCTTCGGGCAAGGTGCGTTCCGACCGAACAGGGAGGATTTCGCACAGCGAAAAGCACGGTTTTTTTTGAAACTTCTTGACGAACGAAGGTGAGTTTAGAAGTTTTTATAAAACCCCGAGGCTAAGCGCAGCATAGAAGGTTCCGCAAAACCCTGATTTCAAGGATGAAGCCGAGCGGGCAGCTCGGCGAGAGCAAAGCGGAAAATT
>JAMDEM010000031.1 GCA_023486985.1 Bacillota bacterium | reverse complement strand
GGAAGCATGGGTTCTGTAGTAGGAGAAAAGATAACCCGAGTGCTGGAGAAAGGCGCAGATGAAAAAATTCCTGTAATAACGGTAAACACTTCCGGCGGGGCAAGAATGCAGGAAGGCATGTTATCGTTGATGCAGCTGACAAAAACTTCGGCGGCCGTGGGAAAACTGAATAAGGCTGCAGTGCCTTACATCTCGGTTCATACTGATCCTACCATGGCGGGAGTGGCTGCAAGCTTTGCCTCCCTTGGAGATATTATTATTGCCGAGCCGGGAGCGATAATCGGCTTCTCAGGAGCAAGAGTAATCGAGCAGACCATCCGCCAGAAACTGCCGCCCGGATTCCAGACTTCCGAATTTCACATTAAACACGGATGGTAGGATCAGTATGAACCGAGAAAGAACCTCAAAGAAACTATCATAAAAATCCTCAGATTTTTCCTATGAATTTACGAGAAAGAGCATCAAACTACCTAGTCCATTACAGGAGGAAGCAAATGAATATTATTCTTGAAGTTGAAAAGCCTCTGCTTGAACTTGAAGATAAAATAAAAGAATTAAAAGAGGTTAATTTAACAGGAAAGATTGATCTAACAAATGAGATTGAAGCTCTTGAAAAAAAAGCAGATATACTAAAGAAAAGCATTTACGAAAACCTATCCCCCTGGGATAAAGTTTTGATGTCAAGACATCCCCTGCGGCCTAATTGTCTCGATTACATTAAGACAATTTTTACCGACTTTTTTGAGCTTCACGGCGACAGGCTCTTTGGAGACGATCCTTCAATGATCTGCGGCTTTGCCAAACTTGAAGAAAGAACTGTTGCGGTAGTGGGCCAGCAAAAAGGAAAGGACACCAAAGAAAATATTGCAAGAAATTTCGGCATGGTCAACCCGGAAGGCTACAGAAAATCAGCCCGGGTGATGAACATGGCGGCAAAATTCGGCTTCCCCATTATTACATTTGTTGACACTCCCGGAGCCTACCCCGGACTGGAAGCTGAAGAAAGAGGGCAGTTTGAGGCAATCGCCCGGAATATTCTTTTGATGTCCCAGCTTCCCGTGCCGATTATAACCATAATAATCGGAGAAGGCGGAAGCGGAGGAGCGCTTGCCATAGCGGTGGGCGACAAAATTCTCATGCCGGAAAATTCCATCTATTCGGTAATTTCGCCCGAGGGATGCGCCTCAATATTATGGCGCGATTCATCAAAGGCAGCCCAGGCAGCAGCAGCTCTAGCCCTTACCGCACCTGATCTTCTTAAACTTGGAATAATAGACGAGATAATTCCGGAACCAATGGGAGGAGCTCACGCCGACAGCGAAGCAGTCTTTATAACAGTTAAAAATATAATTATCAGGCATCTAAAGGAATTATCAAAACTTTCCCACTCAAAACTGTTGAATTCCAGGTACGAAAAATATAGAAAGATGGGCGTCTTCAGCGAAGCGGAAAATTAAATTTGTTTTCTCGCGTTCTTTCATGGGCGTGCGCCTGTGATTTGAATAGTTCAAAAATAAGAGGTGCCATGCGCAAGACAAAGATTGTTTGCACCATCGGTCCGGCAAGCCAGGATCCTCAAATCCTGAAAGCCATGATTCAGGCGGGGATGAATGTCGCCCGCTTGAATTTTTCTCACGGCACCCACGAAGAGCATTTAAAAGTTCTCACCGCGATAAGAAATCTTTCCATAGAAATGAATACCCCAATAGCGGTTTTACAGGATCTGTGCGGGCCAAAAATAAGAATCGGCAATTTAAAATCTGCACCGGTAGAACTTAAAAACGGCGCTGATTTCACTCTTACCACAGATGAAATTGACGGAGACAATCAAAAAGCCTCTATAAGCTACAAAGGGCTTCCCTCCGACATTCATACCGGAGCCCAGATTCTCATTGACGACGGCTTGATAGAATTAAAAGCCGTTGAAATAACGGATACGGAAGTCCGCTGCGTTGTTATAAACGGCGGAGAGTTAGCCCCCCACAAAGGCGTAAATTTTCCCGGCGTATCTCTCAAAGTTCCTGCTGTAACAGAAAAGGATATAGAAGACCTTATTTTCGGTCTTGAGCATAAAGTTGACTTTGTGGCTCTCTCTTTCATCAGGGAGTCAAACGATTTAATCCCAATCAAAAATATAATGGAAGAGAAAAAAACTTTTATCCCTATAATAGTAAAAATTGAGAAGCATGAAGCGGTAAAGAACATTGATGATATCCTTCAATATGTTGACGGTCTCATGGTGGCAAGAGGTGACCTGGGAGTTGAAATTCCCATCGAGGAAGTTCCCCTTGTTCAAAAAATGCTGATTAAAAAATGCAATATTCTTGCAAAGCCCGTGATAACGGCAACCCAGATGCTTGATTCAATGATACGAAATCCAATGCCCACGAGAGCCGAGGTAACTGACGTCGCCAATGCAATTTTTGACGGCACTGATGCCATTATGCTTTCAGGCGAAAGCGCTTCAGGAAAGTTTCCTCTTGAGGCAGTAAAGATGATGGTAAAAATAGCCGAAACCACGGAAAATGCGCTCCCTTATGAAAAAGTTCTGGGTGAAAGAATAGCCGGAGCTACCGCTATAGAATCCATAAGCCTTGCAACCTGTGAAATAGCGGAAGAGCTTGAGGCAAAAGCAATCCTTATCTCCACCAGCTCCGGAAGAACTGCAAAGTCTGTTTCAAAATTCAAGCCCCGCGCTCCCATCCTTGCAGCTACAACGTCCGAAGAATCAATGAGAAGGCTGGTTCTCTCATGGGGCGTTCAGCCTCTCCTTGTATCCAAACCGGAAAACACTGATAAAATGATGGAAGATGCAACCGGTGCCGCTCTTAAATCCGGAATCGTAAAAGAAGGAGACCTTATAATAATAACAGGGGGAATCCCTGCCGGCATTCACGGAAGCACTAATATGATAAAAGTTCATATTCTGGGAAAAATATTCTTACGTGGCACAGGAGTTGGGAAAAAAGCGGTTGTAACCGGAAAGATTTGCACTGCCATGACTCCGGATGAGGCAGAAAAAAAATTAGAAGAAGAAGACATTCTCCTTATCAAAAATATTGATGAAAGCTGGAGAAAAGTTCTTCTAAAAGTTAAAGGAGTCATTTGCCGCGACTGCACTCCCGGCTCACCGGCAAGCAAAATCATTGAAGAAGCCGGACTGCCGGCTGTATTTGGGGTGCCCTCAGCCCTTGAAGTCTTCAAAGATGAAAGAATAATAACCATTGATTCATCAATAGGCACGATATCCGTACAGGATAGCATTTAAATAATTATGAAAGAATCAGACTGGAAGGAACATCTCGAGCAAATATTAGAAACCATCGCAGACGGCGCCATGCTCATCAACCCCGACGGCTGCATTGCCTTTGCCAATGCTTCAGCAGAAAGAATATCCGGCAGTAAGCGAAGCGACCTCATTGGACATATATTTAATGACCCCTCCCGGCAACTCGCAACTCCTGACGGAAAGCCCCTGAAAGATGAAGCCTGCCCCTTCCTCCGCGTTATGAAGACGGGAAAACCGGTTTACGGCATTGAGATTTCCGGGAGGCGCCCGGACGGCACCCGGGTAATAATGTCTTTTAACGCTGCTCCTCTGCGCGATAAAAACGGCGCTATTACAAATGTTGTTGAAACTTTCAATGACATAACAGATCGCAAGCAAACAGAAAAAAGATTGAACCTGTTTTTTGAAGCCGTGGAAGAGGCTCCGGACGGCGTTCAAATCACTGATCTTAAAGGTTATATAATCTACTCCAATAGAGCAGTAGAAAAGATATACGGCTTCTCCCCCGGCGAGTACATTGGAAAACATGTTGCCGAAATGAATAAAGATCCTGAGTTTGCCGAAAAGGTGATAATCCCTGGCATAAAAAATACCGGGCGCTGGGATGGAGAGGTAACGGTCAAACATAAGGATGGCAGGGTGTTCCCTATATGGCTGACTACATCCGTAGTTAAAAACAGTCATAACAATCCGGTAGCTTTTGTAGGTTTCATCAGGGATATTACCGGGCGCAAGATGGCGGAAGAAGCGCTTCGAGAAAGTGAAGAAAGGTTTCGCCGTCTCTCTGAAGCAACTTTTGAGGGAATTGTTATCCATGAGAAAGGAAAAATTTTAGAAGCAAATCATACCCTGGCTGGAATGTTCGGTTATGAGCTTGATGAACTTATCGGAAAGTCAGGACTTGACCTGTTGACACCGGAATCACAGGAAATTGTTTCCGGGCATATTCTTTACGGGTCTGAAGAGCCGTACGAGGCAGTGGGGATAAAAAAAGACGGCACAACTTTCCCGTTAGAAATCCGTGGAAAAACTTCCGTATACGAAAACCGTTTCGTAAGGGTCGGCGCAATACGAGATATAACAGAGCGCAGACTGACAGAAGAAGCTCTTAAACAATCTGAAGAAAAATACCGCACCATGATTGAATTCTCTAATGACATGATCTGGACTCTGGACACCGAAGGTCTTTTCCAGTTTTTCAATAAGCGCGCAGAAGATATAACCGGCTATAAACTGGAGGATTGGCGCGGCAAAACATTTGTCCCTGTTATCGTCGAAGAGGATTTACCAAAAGTGGCAGCGGTATTCCAGAAAACATTAAGCGGCAAGCCTCAGCAGTATGAAGTACGTATAAAAAGCCAAAATGGCCGCATCATTGTTCTCTCGGTGAATACTGCGCCCATATATTTAAAAGGAAAGATTGCTGGTACTGTGAGCTTCGGCAGAGATATTACCGAGCAAAAAAAATCAGAAGAAGCATTAAGAGATACAGACCTTGCCATCCGGAAAGCTTATGTGGATGTTATAGGCACAGTTACCGGAGGAAGACTGATTATTGCCACACATGAAGAAGTAATAGCATCACTGGGCGAACCCGTTACTGATACCTGCCGGATAATTTTAGAAGATATTGCCCCTGCCCGGGTAAAATTAAGGGAGATCATCAGGCATCAATTCCCCGGTCTTGATATTGAAGACATTATCATTGCAGCCGGAGAAGCAATAACAAATGCTATAAAACATGCCGGCGGAGGCGAGTACCGGGTATATAAAACAGGAAATGCCGCCCAGATACTGATTTCAGACTACGGCCCGGGCATTGACTTTGAAACTTTGCCCAAAGCTACTCTTGTAGCCGGCTTTTCAACCAAGCCTTCTCTTGGCCTAGGCTTTACCATGATGCTGGAACTAACCGATAGAATTTTGCTTTCCACCCGTCCAGGAAATACAATAATCGTATTGGAAAAGCTCTGATTTCAATTTACAGCACTCTGGAAGAAACAGATTCGCAAATGAAGGATTTAAAAGCTCTTTAGTTGAAAGTTTTCTTTAAATTAATGCAGGAGGTAATTAATGCGAATAGGAGTCCTTACCGGCGGCGGGGACTGCCCCGGGCTTAATGCCGCAATAAGAGCAGTTGTAAGAAAATCTATTGATTATGAATTTGATGTTCTGGGAATTCAAAATGGATGGCTGGGATTGCTTGAAAACCAGTTGTATCCCATGAATCTTTCAAGTGTTTCTGGTATTCTTCCCCTTGGAGGAACAATCCTCAGCACGTCACGGACCAACCCCGCCAAAGTTCCCGGCGGTTTTGAAAAAATAGCAGCAGTGATAAAAGAAAGAGAAATTGACGCAATCGTAGCCATCGGAGGAGATGACACTTTAAGTGTTGCACTGGAATTGAACAAAAGAAATATTATTCCGGCAGTTGGAGCTCCCAAAACAATGGACAATGATGTGGCGCTGACTGACTACTGCATAGGTTTTGATTCAGCCGTATCCACCGTAACTGAAGCCCTCGACAAGCTTCACACCACAGCCCACGCCCATCACCGGGTCATGGTTGTTGAGGTCATGGGGAGGGATACAGGATGGGTCGCTCTTTACGGCGGGCTTGCCGGCGGCGCCGACTGGATTATGATCCCTGAAGTTCCTTCGACAATACAAGAATCCTGCCAGCATCTCATTAAAAGAAGAGAAAGAGGAAAAGATTTCAGCATCATAGTTGTGGCAGAGGGAGTTGTGCTTCCCGATATTCCAGTCGAGGATGCTAAAGATATGGATTCCTTTGGTCATGTAAGGCTTGATAAAAGAAATGTGGGTCATCTCATCGGGCTTCATATTGAAAGGATAACAGGTTTTGAAACCCGCGTTACGGTTCTTGGGCACCTGCAGCGCGGCGGACCGCCGACTGTCTTTGACAGAATTCTGGCAACAAGGCTGGGAGTTGAAGCTGTCAAACTTATAAAATACAAAAGATACGGAGAGATGGCGGCTTTCAGGAATAATGAAATTTCAGCAGTTAAACTTGAAGATGCTCTTAAAAATTCTCCCAAGAAAGTTCCCATTGAACTTTATCAGATGGCACATTTATTCTATTGAGGCTCATTTGAATGAAAATAAAAAAGGTTATCACTTTAAAGATTAAGAAAAAGCAATCCCCGAAGTTCTTTTACTTTTTACTCTTGATCTTGATAATTCTTTCCGTCTTCTTCTACTTTTACCGTGAAAAACACCTGGAATACTTAAAAAAGAAAGCCTCCGTTGCCCGGCTGGAAAGCGAAATAAACAACTTAAAGAAAACAAATGCAGAGTTAAAGAACCAGATTGAGAGGCTTAATAAGCCTGTAGGCGCAGAAGAAATTGCCCGTGACCGGCTGGGCATGACAAAACCCGGAGAATTATCTTTTGTAATAATACCTTCACCTGAGGAAACCCCTGCTCCGGAAGCTGCAAAACAGCCCGCAGCCAATGACAAGAAGGAAAACTGGTTTTCTAATTTAATCAAAAAAATAAAGGGCATATGGGGGAACGACTAAATACTTAATAACTATTATTGACAGACCATATATTTTCAGGTTATAATTTGAAAGCAAATTTTATTCGGCTGGAGGTTTTTTAGCAAAACATGTCTTTTGAAATAGGCTCTATCGTTGAAGGCACGATTAGCGGCATCACAAACTTTGGAGCCTTCGTTGAGTTGCCGGAAAGTAAAATAGGTCTTATTCACATATCGGAAGTTTCGGATACATTCGTTGAAGATATAAGGCAGCACCTGAAAGAAAAAGACAAAGTGCGGGTCAAGGTTATAGGTATAAACGAAAAGGGCAAGTATGACCTTTCTATAAAGCAAACTATTGAAAAAGAAAGAAGCAGAAGGCCAAGATCCCAGGTTCAATCCCATGAAGCTCCTACTTTTGAAGACAAACTTGCCAGGTTTATGAAAGAAAGCGAAGAGCGCCAGCTGGACCTTAAGAAAAATACCGAAGCCAAAAGAGGCAGAGGAAGAAGCTCTCGTTGATAGAATATAACGTTAGGGTGCAAACCTGAGAGAATTAATTAGTCTCCCAGGCTTTTCATTTTTTTTGCAGCAATAATATTTCAAGGAGGTAATTAATAAATGTTCTTCTGCACCGAAGCAATCAATATCCCACCACTGCAGTCTCTGGAGAAGAACCTGCTGTGGCTGGTCCTTGCATCAGCCATCATAGCTCTCGGCTACGGGCTTTACCTGGCTTTCAAGGTAATGAAGGTAAATCCGGGATCCCAGAAAATGCAGGAAATTGCCGGGCTTATTGAAGACGGCGCCCTGGCGTACTTAAAACGCCAGTTCGGTACAATGATTTTTTTCGTTATAGCGGTTACTGCAGGCATTTATTTCCTGTACAAGCCCATATATGCAGATAACCCGACTCTGGCATATGGAATCGCCCTGGCATTCTTGATGGGTGTATTTGCATCATATGGCGCAGGGTATGTGGGAATGAGGCTGGCAGTAAAGGCAAACGTAAGAGTTGCCAATTCCGCCCTTTCCAGCTTTAAAAGAGCCCTTGAAGTTGCATTCGAAGGCGGCACCGTATCCGGAATGTTCACAATAGGACTGGGGCTTTTAGGAGCTACAATAATCTTTCTGCTCTTTAAACAGGACGCAATGAAGGTTCTTGTAGGCTTTGGGTTTGGAGGATGCCTTGCCGCATTATTCATGCGTATGGGCGGCGGAATTTATACAAAAGCTGCAGACGTGGGCGCTGACCTTGTAGGTAAAGTTGAAGCCGGCATTCCTGAAGATGACCCCAGAAATGCAGCTACAATTGCCGACAACGTAGGCGATAACGTAGGAGACTGCGCGGGAATGGCTGCGGACGTCTTTGAAAGCTATGAAGTTACACTCGTTGCGGCAATAATTCTTGGAGCAGGTGTTCTGGGCGACTCCATTCTCTCCGGCAAGCTGATGCAAGCCTTCGGAGGAGATTCCGCAAAAGTAACAACCACGCTGCAGAACTTTGGACTGGCACTTATTATCTACCCCCTTCTGGTAAGAGCAATAGGAGTATTTGCTTCAGCCATCGGAACCATGTGCGTCAAGGGAAAAGAAGATATGAAGGATCCAATGGTTCCCATTAACACAGGATTCTGGGTTTCAGCCCTGGCATCCCTGGTTGGCTGTTTTTTCATAAATCATTTTTATTTAAAGGATCCCATTACAGGCATGCCCGATTACAGATTTTTCGGTGCAACAGCTGCAGGGGTTGTTCTTGCTCTTGTAATCCTGGCACTTACAAACTACTATACACATATTGACAAACCCGCGGTTACGGAAGCTGCGTATTCAACCAAAACCGGGGTTGCAACCATGATTCTTTCCGGGCTTGCCCAGGGAATGCAGTCCAGTGTATGGTCGGTAGTGGCAATCTGCGGCACTATCGGAGCATCACTTCTTATATTTCAGGGAGACCTGGCGCTCCAGATGTATGGAATAGCCCTTGCCGGACTTGGCCTTTTGACCACAACCGGATTTATTCTTGCAATGGATACTTACGGACCGGTAACTGACAATGCAAACGGCATCTTTGAGATGTCCGGTGCCCTGAAAGAACAGGCAACAGGTTCAAGAGCCCATGACATTGTTGCAAAACTTGACGCCATAGGAAACACAACCAAGGCTCTTACCAAGGGGCTTGCTATAGCAACTGCCGTGCTGGCTGCGACATCTCTTTTCAGTTCATATATTACCGATGCTAAATTACTGGATATTGGAATTCAGGTTAACATGCCGAATGTTTTCATAGGCTTGCTTATCGGCGGAGCAGTCCCCTTTCTTTTCTCCAGTTTTGCCATCAATGCTGTGGGAAGAGCGGCTTTTCTTGTTGTGGAAGAAGTAAGACGCCAGTTCAGGGAAATACCCGGAATTATGGAAGGAAAAAACCCGCCGGATTCGGCAAGATGTGTTGGCATAAGCACCGCAGCCGCACAAAAGGAACTTATCGGACCCGGAATCCTTGCAATCTTTACCCCAGTGGCTGTAGGATTCGGGCTCGGAGTCGAGGCGCTCGGTGCTTACCTTGCAGGTTCAATTCTCACCGGACAGCTTATGGCTGTGTTTATGTCCAATGCCGGCGCGATATGGGATAACGGCAAGAAGAAGATAGAAGAAGGACTCTTCGGAGGTAAAGGCACTGAGTATCATAAAGCAGGAGTCATCGGAGATACAATCGGCGACCCTCTTAAAGATACTGCCGGCCCTGCACTTAACCCTCTTATTAAAGTAGGAAATCTTGTGGCTATACTTATAGCACCTATGATTATTAAGCCGGATATGCCGCTTGCAGTCAGGCTTTCCACCATAGGAGCAAGCGTACTACTGCTTGCAATCGCTGTTGCTTTCTCCAACAGGGGCTCAATTGTTGATAAGATGAGAAAGGAAGATACTGCTGCAAATCCTGCTAAAGTTCCGGCAGCAAGCGAATAAAGTATAACCCCGCCTCACCTCCCCTTAAATTAAGGGGAGGGACACAAATTCCCCCTCTTTGCTAAAGGGGGGGAGGGAAAATTAAATTTTCAGACAGGTCAGGCTTTTTGCCTGACCTGTTTCATTCTACCACTAGAGGAAATCATACAAAAATATAGAATATAAAATCATGAAATATTCTTCCCTGGGCAATACCGGCATAAAAGTTTCCATACTCGGCTTTGGAACCCTTACCATGGGTCCCTTTCAGGAAAACCTTTCTTACAGCGAAGGGGCGGAGCTGATAAGAATCGCTCTTTTACGGGGCATTAATCTTCTTGATACTGCCGAAGCCTACAAAACTTATCCTTACATAAAAGACGCCCTCTCAGGCGGTTTTCCCAGGTATCTTGAAAGAATCGGGAAGCCTGCACCGGTAATAATCTCCCGCTCTTATGCCTTTACGGAAAAAGATATGGAGGAAAGCCTGAAAAAAGCCCTTGAAGAAATGGAGCTTGAAACTATTGATATGTTCCTTCTCCATCAGCAGGAATCGGAGCTGACTCTTCTGGGACATAAACCGGCTCTTAAATATCTATGCCGGGCAAAAGAAGAAGGACTGGTAAAAGCCGTCGGAATTTCAACCCATCACATCGCCGCGGTAAAAGCTGCTTCTTTGATGAAAGAAATAGATGTAATTTTTGCAATTATAAATAAAGACGGAATAGGAATACAGGACGGCGCCACGGATGATATGTTTTCCGCCCTCCAGACTGCCTCCGGGCTCGGTAAAGGAATATTGATAATGAAAGCTCTCGGAGGAGGCCACCTTTACAGAAATGCGGAGGAATCACTGAAATTTGCCTTTTCCCTCCCATTCGCTCATTCCGTAATGGTCGGCATGAAAAACCTTGATGAGCTGGAAATGAATATTAATATCGCTGAATCAAAAAAAGTTGATGAAGAAATCAAAGACAGGCTTTCCTCAAGGAAGAAACGGCTTAACATTGAAGCATGCCGCACCTGTGAAACATGCGTGCGTGAATGTAAATACGGTGCATTATCAAACGCTGACGGAAAAATCGTTGTGGATATGGAAAAATGCATTCTTTGCAGTTATTGCGCCATGAAATGCCCGGATTTCTGTATATCGGTTTTGTAAAATGAAAAAGATCGCAGTAATAGACATAGGCACTAATTCAATTAAACTCCTTGTGGCTGAGGTTTCTGAAATTACGGGAATAAAGAAAATAATCCACCGGCAAAAAATAACCCGCCTCGGTGAAAACTTTAATGCCGATAAAATTCTCAAATCAGAGCCAATCGAGAGAACTATTTCCGCTCTGGAAGATTTTAAAACACTTGCCATCTCCCTCGGAGCCGTGAAAATAATTTCAATCGCTACTGCCGCCTTAAGAAGCGCAAAAAATCCTGAAATTTTCCTTGAAAAGTCAGATAAAATCTCAATGAAACCCATTGTTCTTTCAAGCAAAGAAGAAGGCATCCTGGGAAGAATCGGTGCGTCGCTTGAATTCAAACCTGAAAACAAGCCTCTTGTTACCCTTGATATCGGCGGAGGAAGCACCGAGCTTTCTTTTTCAGAAGAAGATGCTGTAAGCCTGCCGATTGGAGCCGTTGTCCTTACGGAGAAATTTATCCGGACCGATCCTCCGGCAAAAAAAGAAATCCGGAGTATGGAAAAATTTATTGGAAAAAACTTAAAAACCCTGGATCCTTTCAAAAATTTTTTCCCGCCGGAGGTGAAACCCATGCTGGTCGGCGTTGGAGGCACCATTCTTACAATATCTGCAATAAATCTAAAACTTGAAAGTTATATCAGCGAAAAAATTCACCGTTCGGTAATACTTTATGAAAAGCTTGATGAAATTCTTTCAAAACTCTCCTGCCTGAAACTTGAAGAGAGAAAAAAAGTGGCAGGACTTGGTTTTAGATTTATTGCAGATATTGTCGGAGGAGGAAAAATTCTGAAAAAGACAATGGATTATCTAAATGTGAAAAAATGTCATGTAAGCGAGTTCAGCCTTCTTCAGGGAATCCTTGCCGTTACAGAGCTTAAAAACGTTTCTACCTGTACTCCTGCGTTAAAGGAGAAGCTTACCTGATGATAGAATATACCTGCCGAAAAGGGTAAAAGGTGAATTATGGCTCCTGACTCAGAAAAAGATGAAGTCCTGGTTGGAAATCTGCTTCTCTACAAGGGGGATTTTAGTTCTACTCCCTATTTAAAGAATATTCTAGGTAAACTAAGAGAATCAGTTAACGCAGATGCTGTATCTCTTTTTATTTTGAATTCAACCCAGTGCCTCACTATTGCCGAATCTAATCTTGAGAACGATTCCTTGAATAAACTTGAAAAAAGAACAGTCAGAGCCGGTTCAGGGGCATGCGGAAAATCAATGGAAACATGCACGTCCGTCCATTTTGAAAAACTGCCGGAAGATTTTAGCTTCAAAGAAAACGGACTTGAAGACTTACCGGTTAAAAGTTTAATCTGTGTGCCTTTATCCGGCTCCGAAGGGGTACTTGGTTCAATAGAAATTTTGAAGATAACCAGCACCGGAAATCTTACCGCTGAAAATTTAAATCTTGCCCAGTCATTTGCAAGCTGGCTGACATTGGGCATTGAAAACTCACGTCTGAAAAACAAAGTTTCCCATTATCTCCAGGAATTTGACCGGAAAGACTTTGACCTTTACACCCTCCATCAGGTAAGCAAGGCTTTAAGCTCTATTCTGGACCTTGAGGAACTGGTAAACCTTACCACAGACATGCTCTCTGAAGTTATGACTGTTGATATGGCAACAGTCATGCTTCTCAATGAAGAGGAAGACCAGCTGGTAATAAAAAATGCAAAATCCCTGGATCCCTCGCTTGTAGTGCCGGAATTTACTCTTAAAATAGGAGAGGGTTTATCAGACTGGATTGACAAGATAAAAGGTGAAAATATTCCCATCAGGAATTTTGACGAGCCTGATTTTGTAAAAGCTTTTCCTGATGCCCACCAGCAGTTAAATCGCCACGGGCTTAAAGTTATGACTCCAATGATCCATAAATACAAACTTGTGGGCGCCCTGGTGCTTGGCCACAAATATACCGGTGAAACCCTCCAGGACAGGGATTTTGACTATCTTGCCACCCTTGCGTCACTGGCGGCAAATGCCATTTCCAACGCCCAGCTTTATGAACTTGCAATTCTTGACGGAACGACAAGGCTTTTCATGGCAAGATATTTCCGCCAGCGGTGCCAGGAAGAGTTAAAAAGGGCAACCCGTTACAATAAGCCTCTCAGCCTTATCATGTTTGATATTGACTTCTTCAAGCGGGTAAACGACAACTACGGACATCTTGCCGGCGACCACGTATTACGGGAAGTTGCCTTAATTATCAAAAAAAGCATCAGACAGGATGTTGATATAGCGGCAAGATACGGCGGAGAAGAATTTGTCATACTAAGCCCGGAAACTACTAAGGAAGGCGCTCTAATTCTGGCTGAAAGAATCAGGACAGGCATGGAGCAATTTCCTTTTGTAAACGGGGTAATTCACCTTACAATCAGCGGCGGGATTTCCTGCTTCCCTTCCGATGCCAAGAGCTATTCAGACCTGGTGGAAAAAGCAGATATCCAGCTTTACCGCGCAAAGAGAACCGGCCGGAACAAAATCTGTTTGGCTACCGCTGATTCCCTCGGCACAACCCTTGATTCCCCTGGCTTTTTCGGAATAGATAAATCCGAAAAAAAAGCAACAGAATCGCCATCCAGGAGACCTTTTGCCGATGACTGAAAAGGAAAGCTTAAAAATAAGCCTTTCTATACTTCAAATTGATGCCCTGAAGGAAGTCGGTTCCATCGGGACAGCTCATGCCGCTACCGCACTTTCCGACCTTACAGGGACAAAAGTCAATATTAAAGTTCCCCATGTGGAATTATGCCGGATAACCCAGATTCCTGAACTTTCTGATTTCCATGGAAAGGAAATAACCGGGATTAGAACCCTCCTTAAAGGAGGTATGAACGGCGAAATTTCTATGATCATGGAATCAACCAAGGCTTTAAACCTGGCGGCTCTTCTATTGAAAAAAGAACCTGGCACAATAAAAATGCTTGGAACCATGGAAATATCAGCTTTAAAAGAAGCTGTAAATATAATGATTGGCTCATATCTGATGGCTGTGACGCGGTTAAGTGGAATTCTAAGCATGCCAAGCGTTCCTGAATTGTTTCAGGAAGATTTCGACAGCCATATAAATGCACTCATAGAAAAAAACAACACTCATAACCGTTACGCCATAATTATTCACACAATTGTAATCCTGCATAAAACAAATATTGACGGCAACCTCATTCTTATTCCCGAAGCCGAAAGCCTGGAACGCATACTGGATTCAATCGGAGTAAAATGATTAAACCCGCCCCTCTCCCATTCTGGCGAGGATGTAGCTCCCGTTCCCCAAACAGGCGAGGGTGAGGGAAAAGCCGCAGTCATTGTGAGGTGTGTCCCGACCGTGTTAATCTCTTTCCCTTCCCCGGTGAGAAGGCGAGGGTGAGGAGCACAGCAATCTCACTCAATACAATTGACTGAAAATTATTCGTCGTGATATAATCACTTATGCGTGCCGGAGTGGCGGAATTGGTAGACGCACGGGACTTAAAATCCCGCGGGCAGCAATGTTCATGCCGGTTCGACCCCGGCCTCCGGCACCAGTAATTTGTTTATCAAAAGACTTTCACTACATCTGATTTTCCTTTCACGGGTCTCCATCTGTGCAAAAACATTGCTACTGAATTTCCGGAAACATTCACAGTCAGATAACTATATTCTTCAACCCTCAGGCTTCCTTTCCAGTACAATTCAGCAGGATAACCGTCCGGCTGCGGTATCAACCCGATATCCTGCTCGCCGCCGCCTCCCCCGATGACACAATACTTAACCCCGTCAACTACAAAAAATTCCGTTGTATGGACATGACCTGTAATACTGATAATATCCAAACGAGATGAATACTTCTTTAAGACATTATGAGGATTTTGCTCGTTGGCGAGAGCGCCTACATCATGAGCGCTGATAAGCGTAAAACATGGATAATGGTGCATTACAAACACATGCTTTATATTTTTTCCAATAGCTTCTTTCAGCCATGACTCAAGAATACTCATCTGAGTATTATAATCCGGATACTTGCTGTTCCACATTACCGGTGCTTGTCCTATAAAATCTCCTGAATCCAGAAATATAAATCTGCTGTTTTTATAATCAAATTTATAAATCCTGTTTTTCTCATTAAAACCTAAGCCGGTGAGATAAGGAAAAGTCTCAAGAAATCCCTGAATATTTTCATCGCCCCATGTTTCATGGTTTCCCAGGGCAGGAAAAAATCTGCTCACAAGACCGGATGGAATATCTTTCGGCACCTTCTCCATAAATTGTTCATTAAATTGCTTCCAGTAAGGACTGGTGTTTTTGCCTTTACCCTGCAAGCCTTGATATGTAATATCACCAGTATGTATAACAAAACCGGACCCTGCAGCCGGATTCATCTTATATTTACGAAGTTCTGCAAGGACGTTTTTATACACCCATCTCTGCCCTTCATCTCTAAGTATCTGTACGCCGGAGGGTCCCTTTATTGCTTTTGTAACCCACCTATTGCTTCCAAAAAACAACTGCAAATAATTATCAGGCATCCCTTTGGGATATATTTTAATTGATTCCAGATACTGCGTCTTTTTATTAAAGGTTAGTTCATTATCAAAAGGGATTTGTCCATAATCATACGACAACATCTGCTCAATAAAGCTATTTATTATATCCAGTTGGCTTTTCTTGTAAGGAACATATCCGGGAAGACGGCTGTCACCAAATACCGCAAATACAAAATTTGAGTTTTTCCCTGTATCTTGAAAATTAGGCTCTCTGCATGCTCCGGGGACAATAAAAACGGAAAAAACAATTACAAATGCGACACAAATAAAAATCCATCTATTTAATCTGTTATTCAAGCATATCTCCTCCCTTTACATTTATTCTTCAATAAACAAAAACTTTTGTCAGGGACAACCCGTTTGAAATTTCCATCTAATATTATTTCTGCAATTGAGGCGCCTATCCTCTCAAAAGGAACCTAAATAGATGTTATTGAATAATTCATAAAAATATAGTCCAAAACTAATAATTCCGGCTAAAACCTTGACGCTCTGTATAGGACAATATGTTTATGGAAATAAACTACCCCGCAGCAAGACTGCGGGGTATTCGATCGCAAAATAAAAGATAAGATAATCATTATAACCGGAGCCTCCAGCGGCATCGGACTTGCCTCAGCCCGTTTACTGAATAAAAACGCAACCAGGCTTGCCCTGGCTGCGCGGAATATGGGAAAGCATTGGAATTCTCAGGATGAATCTTACCCCGAATACGAATAACTGTATGAAGGTTCAATTTACTCCGGTTGGTAATTTAAACCTGACTATGGCACAGGGTTTTTTCCACCTGATGAACGAAACAGGTGCACATAATCAAGCCCAGACACATCCAAATGATTGGTATGGCAGCGGAGTGACTTCCGACTCCTTTCTCTCTGGAGGTGTTATGGAAGAGCTATACAGGGCTCATCTACTAATTTCTATAGATTTGGTTTCTGGGAAGTCCTTGACAATGGGGATAATACTTTCTATCCGCGAGGAGTTCCCTCTCTGGGCGAGTTTCGTGGAAAAACATACAAACTATGGTTTGGTGAAACCCGGGTCACTCCAGTAGCCGAACATAAACTTAAAAGCCGTTTAAAGAAATTGCGGCTTGATGATAATTATCCATTTTACTCCTCCTCCGGTCCAAAGGTTACAGTTCTGAATATATACATTTCGACTTTTTCATTACGTGGAATGCCGGCTTTTCTTTTGCATTCCTGCATCTGCCAGATTGCAGTCCTTGCCTCACCGGGAAGAAGGAGAGCGCTTTTTTCTCCTTTTTTTATCATAAGCCCGTATTTAGCCGGATCAAGCTGGCTCACGCTGTAAACTTTTCTTAAATTTCCCGGTACTGAAACTATAAATTTAACTTTATTAAGCTCGCTCTTTTTTAATGGAGGAACTCGCTTGTCCTGTGTTGCCGCAAGAATTGTACTCCTTACAATTTCATGCGCCAGATCCTCTTGAGATGGATAAAGCGTTCCCATACATCCTCTTACTTTTTCATTCTTAACGATGGTAACAAAAACACCTGACGGCATTTTAAGAATCCCTCTAAGCCCCTGGGGTACAGGGAGAATCTCGCCGGTATCAAAATATGTTTTAAGGCTCATTTTTGCAAGTTTTAAAATCTGGTGGGTAAGCTTTTTATCTTTTTGTTTTTCCAGTTTATTAAGGAAGCTTGTGGATGCAAATACATCAGCAAAAAGGGCAAGAATCAGTATGGCAATCAAACAATTTTTATAGATAGATTGTTTCATATATTTCCTATCTCCGCTTCCGGATAATAGTGTTTTAAAATCTGCCTGAAACTTGCTCCGCTTCTTCCCATTTCTGCTGCGCCCCACTGGCACATTCCAAGCCCGTGCCCGCATCCCCTGCCTTCAAAGATAAAATCATTGCCTGATTTCTTTACATCAAACCATGTGCTTTCCACTTCTCCCCAGCCAAGATTATTCCCCAAAATAAGCCAAAACTGATAACCCGGTAGAATCTTCACTTTCTCGCCCGTTATTTTAACCATTCTGGCCCTGCCTGATTTTCCCCTGACCGGCACCTCAATTTTTGCAAGAAACTTTCCCGGATTAGACAATTCATCAGACTGCAGGGCAGAAAGTAATCTTTCTTTTGAAACAACCGATTTCCATTTAAAATGCGGGGAATTCCTGCATAATGTTTTTCCTTCTAAAAAATCCTTTATGCTTTCTATGCCATCGGCAGGCTCAGTGAATATCTCACATGCTTCAGCAGTTTTTCCGCCGCATGTGCTGTGATAAAAGGCTGAAAGAGGTTTTCCTTTGTATTTTAATATCAAGCCTTTTGTCTGCCCCGCCGCCGCAAATCCGGCAGAATCCCGGGAAGAAAGTCCCCGGAAATTTTGACAATGAGTTGAATCACAAAAATCATAGCCTTCCTTCTTATGCCTGCCCATACAGGCAACGGCATAGCTTCTTGCAACAACAGCCTGAGCCTTCCATGCTTCTGTTGAGCCGGAAAAAGAAAACTCTGAATCAGTAACTCCCGCAACATAAGATTCAACAGGCATTCGGTTTATCAAAATCAAATTTTTGCCCGTCCAGCTTACTTTCAAATTGCAATATATTTTTTTATCTCTCCCACCCGACCTTACTATTAAAGGAGATTTTGATTTTATATAAATTACGCCTGCAAATGTTTTTACTCCCGATTTGCTTTTTAAAAAAATTTTATCTCCGGAGCCTTTAATTTCCGTCTTCTCTCCGGTTTTAAGGAAAACCGGTTTTTTCTCACCTGATTCACTGACTTCCAGTTTTGAAGATGGTTTGATAATGAACTCACGCAAGTTCTGCAGGGAGAATATCCGGACCCTTACCGTTTTTTGGTCATTGCGAGCTTCTGAAAGAAGCGCGGCAATCTTGCTTTTATAAGATTGCTTCGCTTCATTTGCAATGACGTTGAGTGGAAGCACAGCAATTTCTCTTCTTGTGGAGCCGCTGAAAGCGAATATGATATTGCTCACCCACCCTTTCGGGGGGGTACCCGTCGCTCGCAATGACAACCACAGGTTGGAAGCCTGTGCTGCCAAACAACAGGAAAAGATAAAAATTACAGTAAATAAAAAAAGCTTCTTTATCTTCACTTATTTTTATCCCTGTAAAATTTAAAAATTTTCTTTGCAAAACCAGCCGCTTCGAAGCCGTGTCCCCCATCTTCCAGAAATATCACCACTGCAATTTCAGGCTTGTCAAATGGCGCAAAGCCGGCAAACCATGCATGGGTTTCACCGGGGAATCTTTCATCTTCCGAAGTTCCTGTCTTTCCGGCTATCTCCAGGCCTTCCACTGAAGCGCCTTTGGATGTTCCCTTTTTTACCGACTGGCGCATCCCTTCCAGCAAAAGAGCAATAGTTTTCTTTCTAACTTTTATTTTATATTCATGGATTTTTTTCCCTGCCCGGAAAGAAAATTTTCCTCTTCCCGCAATTATTGACACCATCAATGCCGCATGCAGAGGCGTTATCATGCATGTGCCGCCTTCTCCAGCAAGCATCAGGGTAAACTGCTCCTTATTGCCGGGTTTCTTTAAAACGCCGGGGGACTCACCGCGGTAATCAATTCCGCTTTTCTTTCCCAGCCCGAATGAAGAAGCAATAGACAGAATTTCTCTACCATCAAGCCTTTGCCCCTTGCTGTAAAAATACACACTGCAGGAAACAGCTAAAGCCTTTATAAAATCAACATTCCCATGACCTCCCGGTGTATTGCAGGTAAATTTTCTTGTTCCTAAAGCAAAATAATTCCTGCAGGTGATTTTTCCCGATGGATTAAATCCCTGGCTTTCAAGAAGGGCGCATCCTGTTATAATCTTAAAAAGGGAACCGGGCGGAAAGCTTTCGGTAAAAGCAATCCGGGGATTTACCACTGCAAGAATTTTACCTGAGTGCATATCCAGAATAATTATAGAACCTTTATTCTTTCCCAGGGTTTTAGAGGCTGTATCCTGCCAGCTTTTCCCGGTTGAAAAAGATACACCTGAAATCAACAGAAAAATTAAAAAGACGAGGAAGATTATTTCCCCGCCTCTATAAATACTTTTATTTATGTTAAACTTTATCTTTGTCAACTTCATTTTTTGACTTTGCAGAATCCGCTTTATTAGCACCTTTGTTCTCGCCTTTATCCAGAAGCTTGCCCAGTTTTGCTCCAGCCTTTGCTCCGGCATACGAGCCCGCCAACGATCCTGCAACTTTACCAAGAAATGCTCCAACTCCTGCTCCTATAGGACCTCCGACCAGACCTCCAACCACTGCGCCGGCAATAGCTCCTCCCTGAATCCCCAGGATTGTTCCTGCCGTGCCTCCAATAGCGGCGCCGCCGGCAACCTTGGCAATAAATATTTTATCATCCTTTGTAAGACCGGATTTATTTTCAAGAGCTTTTGTGGCTTTTACTCCTTCCATTTCTCCCTTTGCGATGTTCCTCAATGCCCTGCCCAGCGCTACAATACCTACTCCAATAGGAATTGCCGCCATAGCCCCTGTTGCACCGATTGCAAGCCCGGCTGCCAAAGAACCCAGAATATGAACACCCGCGTAAAATCCTAATGCAGCTCCGGTGGCGCTGGCGGCGGCTGTTCCCACTGCCATTGCTTTGCCGTATTTCTTATCGCTTTCAGCAAGCTTTGCTTCGCTTAATTCTTTCCCCATCTTATAATCAATTTTTTCCTTGCCTACAAGTTCCTTAACAGCGGCAAAAGCCGTAAGTCCCGCCGGGCCTGTTGAAGCGGCGAGGGTGGCATCGGCAATTTTGTTGGCTTCCTCAACAGTCATTCTGCCTTTCTTAATCTGGTGATTCAGATAAAGCCTTAATCCTTCAATGCCAAGCCCCGCCGGAGCAGCAGCCTTTAAAGAAAAAGCTACTCCCGCCGCCATATCAAGCTTGCCGTCAAGTTTTTTCCTGTCGTTTTTGTTAATAAAGCCGTCCTGAATCTTGCCTGCTCCTGAATGAATTTCAAGAGGGCCCATGATTGTACCGATAGTATCGATTGCAGTCCTCAAACCGGGCACCTTATCTATAAGCTCCGCCAGCTTCCTGCCGGCAGCTCGTACACCGCTTCTATCCATTACCTTGTCATAAAGCCCGGGCTTTTCAAGCTCCTGCATTGCCTTGAATTTTGCCGGATTGGTCTTTTCAAGCTCGGAGGGCTGGAGGTGATAAAACTTATGGTCCTGGGCAAAATCTTCCCAGTGATTTGTAGACGCATACAGGTCATTAGGCGTGTCAATCCAGGGATCATAAACATAAGGAGGCTTTCCGAAAGGCTTAAAACTGCTCCTCCCCACATAAGGAATTACTCCTTCGGTGAAATCCCTGGTGTGTCCCACTTCATGAATGATTGTGCCCTCGTTAAATCCTTCGACTGCCATTGATTCTTTTCCAAGGTCAATAGGTTTTTCAAAGAAAAGATTTCTTGCAAGACCGGAGGCATTCATGGTTTTCTCAAGAGCCGGGTTTATTGTTATGGACTGTGTTGAAACTACATCCTTCAAAGGCAGTTTATCAAGTGTATCTATAATAAGCTTGTGCTCGGCTGGTGTAGCATTTTTGATTGACGGATAAAGAAACGGCGGAATGGCTTTTGCTCCCTTTGCCGAAAAGCCCAATCCTTTTTTTATTTTGCCAAGAATTGATTCTTTAGCGGGTTTTCCGGATTTCCCCGCCCCAGTGGAGATGAGGAATCCTTCACCAGAATCTCCTGCAGATTCCTTTACCCCGGAGTGATTGAAAACATTCTGGAAAGCGCCTTTTACATGTTTGCCTGTTTCTTTTAACTCACTGGCTGCTTTTTCTTTAATATCGGAATAAGCTTCTTTGACCTTTTTATTTACTGACGGACGGTCAAGAGCAACTCCTGCCACCGCTCCGATAACTCCACCGATAAGAGGACCATAAATCCCTCCGAGAAGGGTGAATCCTAGAGCTGTTCCAACAAGTTCTCCTGTCCATGCGGCAGTTCCAGTCTTTGTTGCCCCGGCAAGCTCAAATCCGGCTTTGGCTAAAGCGGCTGCAATCCTTTTTTCCCTTGTGGAACCTGCTGAAGTTGTCTCAACTTTATCCTGTATATTTAAACCGGCAGAAGGCTGGGGCTTTAAAGCCTTATTCTCCTGTGAAATTGCAACATTAGCTGCGTGAGATATCCCGGCTGATTTTATAGGTTCCAAAATGGTCACCCCGCTTTGCTTATATACATGTACATCCTATCATAAATGAAATAGGCAATCAATCAATGTTTGTTAAAAAATTGTTAACATTTCACAAATAGCCGGGATGAAGGAATCAACGCCATTCCATAGAAATTTATCTTCTATGAAAGAAATTAACCCGGACAATACGGTTTTTGCAATTCTTTGTTTCGAAGGACCGGACCTTTATGCATCGGCAGGAGGTTTATCGGTAAGAATCTCAGAGTTAGCAAGGGCTCTGGCGGAAGAGGGCTATACAACCCATCTTTTTTTTGTGGGCGACCCTCACAAGCCGGCAGAAGAAAAACTTGTTAATGATAAATTTATTTTGCACCGCTGGTGCCAGTGGATAAGCCACTATCACATGGCTGGCGTCTATCAGGCTGAAGATGAAAAATTATGGGATTACGAAAGATCCCTTCCTCCCTATCTCATTGAAAACGTAATAAAACCCGCAGTTTCACAGAAAAAACTTGTGGTAATTTTAGGAGAAGAATGGCATACTACTAGCACTGTCATAAATCTGCATGAAATGCTTAAATCTTCCGGGCTGCGCGACAAAGTCCTCATGTTCTGGAATGCCAACAATGTCTTTTCTTTCTGGAGAATCAACTGGGGAAAATTACAGGAAGCCTCAACCATCACAACCATCAGCAGGTATATGAAACACTATATGTGGGATATGGGGCTTGATCCCCTTGTCATTCCCAACGGGATTCCCTCAAGGCTTTTGGAGAAGGTGAATCTCCTGAGAGTAAAAAAACTCCGCTCCATCTGGGAGGGAGAAACAATGCTTGTGAAAGTGGGAAGATACGATCCTGACAAACGCTGGGTTATGGCGATAGAAGCTGTTGCAGAACTTAAAAAACAAAAGATGAAGCCCCATATGCTTATGCGCGGAGGAATGGAAGCCCACAGGGCAGATGTCATGGCAAGGGCAAAAGACCTGGGTTTGAGCATATATGAACTTTCGGTGACCCATCCGTCCTTTGAAACTATTATTGAAGCCCTGCAGAATGTAAAAAATCATGACCTTATTGAACTAAGATTTTTTGTCCCCGAAGATTTCCTGAGGCTCATGTATGCCGCGGCTGATGCAGTTCTGGCTAACAGCGGCCGTGAACCTTTCGGACTTGTGGGGCTTGAAGTTATGGCAACAGGCGGAATCGCCTTTACGGGAAACACCGGCGAGGACTATGCCCAGTCCTTCAGCAATGCAGTGGTTCTGGATACTGATGATGCAAGGGAAATCGCAACTTATCTGGAAGCTCTTGAAGCTCATCCGGAAGAAAAAGAACGCCTGCGGGAAAATGCAAGAGCAACCGCCGGGAGCTACGTCTGGCAGGAGGTAATCAAAGAGCTTTTAAGAAAAATTGAATTTAACATCATGATTAAAGGAATTAAAATTAAAAAATAAGCAAAGCTTGTTTTGCGGCACGACACTCCGCAGAAAAACTGCGGAGTCTTCAATCACAAAATGATAAGGAGATTGGCAATGGAAAGAACTCTGGTTCTGGTTAAACCCGATGCGGTGCAGAGAGGTTTGATAGGAAAAATCATCACAAGGTTTGAGGAAAAAGGCTTTCAAACAGCAGGTTTGAAATTTCTATGGATGGACGAGAAAAAGGCGGGCAGGCTTTATGAGCCTCATTTTGGAAAAGCCTTTTATGAACCCCTCGTTAACTACATGACATCGGGACCGATTACAGCAATGGTTCTTGAAGGAGAAAAAGTAATTGAACAGGTGCGAAATATGATGGGAGCTACAAACCCTCAGAATGCAAGCCCCGGAAGCATCCGGGGAGACTTTGCAACAAGAATAGACCATAATATAGTGCATGGCTCTGATTCACCTGAAAGCGCCCAGCGCGAGATTCCCATATTTTTTGAGAAAGCTGAACTGGTGGATTATACAAAAGATATATCAAAATGGATATAAAGTGAATTTTAAAAATGACAAATACCGGCATTCTTTACCTTGTGGCAACGCCCATAGGAAATCTTGAAGACATAACTTACAGGGCTGTCAGGACTTTACAGGAAGTTGACATGGTTGCCGCTGAAGATACGCGCCATGCCCTTAAGCTTTTTTCTAGATACCAGGTAAGAAAACGCATTATAAGCTACCGGGAAGAAAACAGGAAAAGACAGGGAGATTATATTTTAAGCCAGCTCCTTGAAGGAAAAAATGTTGCCCTTATAAGCGATGCAGGCATGCCGGGAATATCCGACCCCGGAGAAGACCTGGTAAGACGCGCGGTAGAAAACGGCATAAGAGCCGTTCCGGTTCCAGGACCTACGGCTTTAATTTCAGCGCTTGTTGTTTCAGGCTTTTCAACAAGCGCCTTCATTTTCCATGGCTTCATTCCAAAAGAACAGGCAAAAAGGCGAAAATTCCTTCAAAGCCTTATTCAGGAAAAGAAAACCATTGTTCTTTACGAATCCCCGCACCGGATAAAAGCCGTTATACAAGAAATCATGGACACTCTGGGAGACAGGAGAGTCTGTATCTGCCGGGAACTTACAAAAAAATTCGAAGAAATATTGCGCGGAACAGCTTCAGAAATTTTAAAAGCCGTGGACTCTTCACCGGCAAGGGGTGAATATGTTATAGTTATTGAAGGATTGTCTGCCGGGGCAAAGGAAAATGAAAGGGAAAAAGCCAATTCATCAGTAATAGAAGAAATGTTTCAGCTTATGGACGGCGGGATGAAGAGAAGCGACGCTGCCTCTTCCGTGGCTAAATCCCGCGGAATTTCCAGAAAAGAAATCTATACAAAAAGCCTTAACACAAATAAATTTAAAAAGAGGGAACCGAAATGAAAAAACTTGCAATCCTGCTAATCTTAATCTCACTTCTCTTCCTGCCTGCGTATGCCTCATATACTGAAAAGGTCACTTACGGCGATACAAGTATAACCCTTACCGGCGCTTTCTGGCAGACCCAGGGCACATCCAGTTTTTCCAGTTGAGCCATTGAGCCTGAAGGAAAAATCGTAGTAAATAATTCTGCCGGCAAAAAATACCACAGGTTCCAAATCAAAATATTAAATGTAGCGTCCTCGGCGAAGCTGAAAAATTTCACCGGCAAATCAAAGAAAATTTCTTCCCTTGCTCACGGCAATAACTGGCTTTCTTTTACAGTAACAATCGAACCGGGAAAATCAGAAACATACAGATTCATGCCCCCTGCGGCTGGAAAAACAAGTTTTACATTCATAATTTTCGGAGATAACAGAGACGGTCCTCAGATTCTTGACAAAATCATTGAAGAGACAAACAAGAAAAATCCGGTATTCTGCATAGACCTTGGCGACCTTGTCCCAAGCGGCAGGGAAAGCCAGTACAAGGCATTCATGGCTCAACTGGAAAAACTGGATGTGCCGGTTTATACAATACCGGGAAATCATGACGTCCATGGAGATGGAAGAAAATTTTACAACAAGCTCCTTGGTCCTGATTATTATTCCTTCACATACGGCGGCTGCCAATTCCTCATGCTTGACAACTCAACCGGCAAATTCAGTGCGGAAGAATATAAATGGCTTGACAAGGACCTGAAGGATAACAAAAACAAGTACATTCTTGCCTTCTTCCACATGCCGACTTATTCTTTTTATCCAAGATACAGCCATCATATTATGAGTGACCCGGAAGAAGCAAAAAAATTTATGGAACTTGCCCAAAAAAATCACTTTCTTGGAATCTTTACAGGACACCTGCATTTATATTCCAGTGAAAAAAAGAATGGAACCTTATATGTGACAAGCGGGGGAGCAGGCGCGCCGCTTCACTCAACTCCCTTTCAGGGCGGATTTTTTCATTACATAACAGTTAAAATCGACAAGGGGAATATCAATACGGAAGTTATTCAGGTAAAATAACACATAGTTAAACCCCTCACCCTTTCCCTCTCCCCGGCGGGGAGAGGGAAGTTTTGTTGATTACCCCTCCCCGAAGGGAAGTGGTAATCTTGAAGAATATCCTCGCCCATCTTGGGGGAGGATTGAGGTGAGGTGGGAAGAAAGGCAGTTTTAGTTGAAAAAAGCGGTACTCTTAATAATTATTATTATATCTTTTTTACTATCCCCGTCAATCTCATGGGCTGAGGAAAATTTCAGCCCTGTAGAAGGAACAAATACGGTTTATAAAGTAAAATCCAGCGACTCCCTTTACTCAATCGCCCGCAAATTTGACGTTTCCATGGAGCATATTGCACTGGCAAACGGAATGACAAGCTATTATGTCAGAGCAGGACAGAAACTTGTAATTCCTCTTGAAAGAGTTTTCCCCGGCACTCTGGAAAACGGCATAATCTTAAATCTCCCTGAAAGAGAAATATATTTTTTCAAAAACGGGAAATTAAAAGCTATTTTTCCATGTGCCGTCGGGGCACCGGGAAGATGGATGACTCCCAGGGGTGACTTTTACATCGCTTCCAGAATCATGAACCCCATATGGCTTCCTCCTGAATGGGCAGGCATAGAACATCCGGTTCTTCCGGGACCTTCCAATCCACTTGGAGACCGGTGGATGGGGCTTTCCCAGCCCGGCGTGGGAATGCACGCCACAAATGCACCTGCTTCCATTGGCGAAGCGGTAAGCCACGGCTGTATCAGAATGTATCCTGAAGATGCACATGCCCTTTTTAAAATGGTTACAGTGGGACTTCCGGTAAAAATCATTTACGAGCCTGTAAAAGTAGGTTTCTCAATGAAGACCAAAAAGTTTTATCTTTCTGTTTTTCCTGATATTTACTACTTTGGAACCAATAATTTCAAGGAAGTAATGAAAAAACTAAAAAGTCTTGAAATTAACAAATTTGTTAAAGAAAAACAGATAAAACGAATTATAAGCGAAGCAAGAGGAATAAGTTACCAAACAGTTATT
>JAMDEM010000161.1 GCA_023486985.1 Bacillota bacterium | reverse complement strand
TTTGGCAAACGAGCGCGCAGGCGTTAAAAAGGGAGATAAAATTTTAACCGTTAATGCAAGGCGCGTAAGAGACATTATTGATTACCTTTTTATAACCTCGGCTTCAAAGGTTGAGATAGCCGTACTGAGGGATATGGAGAGAGTTATCTTTAACATAGAGAAAGGCTCGCAACCCCTGGGAATAAATTTTAGAAGTGATATTTTTGACGGGATAAAACACTGCACCAATAAATGTGTTTTCTGCTTCGAGGATCAAATGCCGCGCGGCTTGCGGGAGGCACTGTATCTAAAAGATGACGATTACCGCCTTTCTCTTTTATCCGGAAACTTTATAACCCTTTCCAATTTAAAGGAAGAAGACTACAGAAGAATAAGGGAATACAGAATCAGCCCTCTTTATGTCTCCGTTCATGCCACTGACCCTGAGACAAGAATCCACCTGATGAAAAATCCTCTGGCTGGGTTTATCATGAGAGACATGAAGAGGCTTATAGACATGGGAACAAAATTACACGCCCAGGTTGTCGTCTGTCCCGGCGTAAACGACGGAAAAATTCTTGCAAAAACACTGGAAGACCTCGGCTCCTTGTACCCGGGGCTCCTTTCCATCGGGGTTGTGCCGGTAGGGCTGACAAGATACCGGAACAGCCTGCCGGAGCTCCGCCGGGTGGGCAGGAGGGAAGCCGAAGAAACAATAAAGCTGGTTGAGGATTTTCAGATAAAGTTTTTTAACCGCTTTGGAACAAGGCTGGTTTTTGCTGCAGATGAATTTTATCTTAAAGCAGAGGAAGGGATTCCTGCCCTTGACCAGTATGAAGAACTGCCCCAGCTTGAGAACGGCATTGGAATTATAGCCCGGTTTTTCGATGAATTCGAAAAGGCTCTTTCTTCTCTGAAAAGGAAGAGAGGCAGGAAAGAAAAAACTGCCCTTATCACGGGAGTATCCGCTGCAGGCATTCTTGAAAAAATGATAGATAAACTGCCCCAGTCAATCAAGTCTTCCATAAAAATAATACCGGTGGAAAACCAGTTTTTTGGAAACTCGGTAACAGTGGCCGGTTTATTAACCGGGCGGGATATAATTTCCGCTCTTTTAAATTCAGAAAAGTTTCCCCGTCTTCTTTTGCCCTCAGTGTGTTTAAATGATGACGGCTTGTTTCTCGACGACCTTGAGCCTTATGACATTACCAGGGAAACAGGCATGAAAGTTGAAGTGGTTAATCCCGGAGGTGCAGATTTTTTAAAGGCATTAACATCTTAAGGAGTTTTTTCGTTGAATAATTCCAGAGAAAAATCCATAGTTGCCGTAGTCGGCCGTCCCAATACAGGCAAGTCCACTCTTTTTAACAGGCTTGCGGGAAAGGCTGTATCAATTGTTGCCGATGAACCCGGTGTGACCAGAGACCGGGTTTATTCAGTCTGCTCATGGAGGGGGAAGGAATTTACCATAGTGGATACCGGCGGCATGGGATACGAAACGGTGGCAGAGTTAAAAGATATGGTTGAGAGGCAGATACGCCTGGCATTTGAGGAAGCAGATTTTATTATCTTTATGGTTGATGCCCGGGAGGGCTTGAATCCCCTGGACCAGGAGGCAGCATCTTTAATAAGAAATTCGGGCAAGCCCTGCCTTCTTGTAGCAAATAAAGTTGACAATGAAAACCGGGAATTGAATGTAGCAGAATTTTATTCCCTGGGAATGGGAGAGCCTTTTCCCATTTCGGCTCTGCACGGGTTAAATATTGGAGATCTTCTTGATATTGTGGCTGAGGCGCTCCCTGAAATGAAAGAGGAGAGCGGGGAAGAACTTTTAAGCATTGCCATAATAGGAAGGCAAAATGTGGGTAAATCGTCCCTGCTGAATCTTTTGATTGAAGAGGAGCGCAGTATTGTAGCTCCACATCCGGGGACCACGAGGGATGCACTGGATACGGTTGTTAAAAGAGACGGCAAAGAGTATCTTTTTATTGATACAGCAGGCTTGCGCAGGAAAGGTAAAGTAAAAGAAAAGATAGAATATTTCAGCACAATCAGGGCATTAAGGGCGGTTGACAGGTCCCGGGTAACTCTTTTAATGCTGGAAGCGCACGAGGGTATTGTACAGCAGGATAAGAGAATTGCGTCGGAGGCTGATAAAGCAGGCAAGGCAAGTATTATTGTAGTCAATAAATGGGATATTGTTAAAGAGAAGCTTTCAGGTGTAAAGCTTCAGCAGTATAAAAATGAATTTATTAAGTTTATAAGGAAGGAACTGGATTTTATTTATTACAGCCCAATCTGCTTTATATCGGCTTTGAAGAATACCGGACTGGAAGAGGTCTGGAAGAATATTGATTTAGTGACAGAAGAATATTATAAAAGGATTGTAACGGCAGTTGTAAACGAGGTGGTGCGTGAGGTATATCTTTTAAAGCCGCCGCCGTCATTTAAAGGCAAGAATCTTAAAATTTATTATTCCGTTCAAAAAAGCGCTGCGCCGCCTCATTTTGTATTAAAAGTGAATTCACCGAAACTGGTGCATTTTTCCTATAAAAGATATATTGAAAATCAATTAAGAGAAGCTTTCGGCTTTATCGGCGCTCCCATAAGGATTAGTTTTAGTGCAAGAGGAAAAAAATGATTGAGATAGCATTATTTGCCGTAATAAGTTTTGTAGTAGGTTCAATTCCATTTGGAGTGATAACCGGTAAACTTGTAAAAAACATTGATATCAGGGAAGTTGGAAGCGGCAACATTGGAGCGGCAAATGTCTGGAGAGCGCTGGGACCGGTTCCGGCAATAATAGTTCTTATTCTGGATGCCCTGAAAGGATTTGCCTGCGTCAAGCTTGCAATGATGATGCACGCAGGATTTTACGGTGCGGGTGAAGTAATAAGCGGGTTGTCAGCCATAATGGGGCATAATTATTCTGTGTTCCTTAAATTTAAGGGGGGAAAAGGCATTGCCACCAGCCTGGGTGTGGTTTTCGGACTGAATGCATGGATTGCATTGATTTCTCTTGGAATATGGGTGTTTATTTTGCTGTTGACCCGTTACAGCTCCCTGGGTTCTCTTACCGGTGCAGTGGCGGTTCCTGTACAAATGTATCTTTTTCATGAACCTCCGGCGTATTTGATTTTTGCAGTTCTGGCTGCTGCTTTTGCTTTTTACAAGCATAAAGAAAATATCAAAAGGTTGATTGCCGGCAGGGAGATAAAGATAAACCAAAAAGTAAATGCTGGAGGCGAGAGCAATGGAACATGAAAAGCTTATAGAACTTCTTAACCAGATACTGAAACTTATGAGCCAGGAAAAGGCTTCTGACCTTTACATAAAGGCAGGCGCCCAGCCTTCACTTAGAATTGAAGGCGATCTTGTGCCTGTCAATATAGAGCCCTTCACGCCGGAGATGGTTGAAGATCTTGCTTTGGGAATTATGCCTGGTTATCAGAAGGCTCCATTTCAAAACAAGCCTGAGGCAAACTTCATGTACAACCTGCCGGAGATCGGAAGATTCAGGGTTAATGTTTATCGCCAGAGGGGAACCCTGGCAATGGTTATGAGAAAAATCAGGGATGATGTTGAAGATATTGAAACTCTGGGACTGCCAAAAGTTTTAAAAGATCTTGTAATGCTCAAACGCGGATTAATACTTCTTACCGGACCAACGGGCAGCGGAAAATCAACCACGCTTGCGGCAATGATTGATTATCGCAATGCCAACGCTCCCGGACATATAATAACAATTGAAGACCCGATAGAATTTCTCCATAAGGATATGAGATCCATCGTAAGCCAGAGAGAAGTGGGCACGGATACTATGAGTTTTGCCGATGCCCTGGAAAATGCCGTGAGACAGGCGCCTGATGTTTTGCTGATAGGAGAAATGAGGGATGTGGCGAGCGTCCAGGCGGCGGTTCATCTTGCCGAGACGGGCCATCTTGTGCTCAGCACCCTTCACTCCAATAATGCCACGCAGACGGTGGAAAGAGTTCTGCAGTTTTTCCCTTCGGAGATTCACGAACAGATATTAAAGCAGCTTGCTCTCAATCTCAAAGCTGTTATATCCCAGAGGCTGGTTATGAGGAAAGATGAAAAAGGAAGAGTCCCGGCTATTGAAATAATGATAGGAAACGCAAGAATTCAGGATCTTTTAAACAAAGCGGAACTCACGCAGATAAAAAGGGAGCTTGATGTCTTCCAGCCGGAAGGCATGCAGTCCTTCGACTATGCGCTTCTTGAGCTTTATAAAAACGACATTATTACGGCTGAAGTTGCCATGAGAAATTCCGATAATCCCAATGACATGAGGCTTAAAATAAAGACCCTGCCTGTTTATATAAGGTCATCATCCCGGGAAGATGAAAGGTATCAGGATGGGGCTTATGTTGAGCCACGGGAAAGAGAAAGACAAAGAGCGGCAGAGGCAGGAGAACCGACAGGAGAACCGGCGGGAGAAAAGTAAATGGAGTCGGAAGACAGAACCATAAAAAAGGTGCCCCTTCCAACCAGGGTAAGGTCGGGATATTTTACGGATAAGACTTTTCATATTGAAAGCGGTCATGAGTCTTATGATATTCCCTGGGAGTCTGTTCAGTTAATATGCGCGGGGATACTGGTTGAAAGCGTCGCGGGCCATGCAACTGCGCCGGTGGGAGCGATAACCAGGACTCTAAGAAAAATATTGATGTCGGAATCAGCCGATGAAAAGCCGACCCGCTATATAAGAGAAGTTTATTATCTTGATATCTTTGTGGATGGAAGACCACAGGCTTTCAGGATGGACAGCGCTCATTTTAATTATAAATCTTTCCTGGAAGATGTGGGGGTTATCAGCTTTCAGAATTTCAAGCGCTTTGTTGCCGCACTGGCAACGAAAGCGGTGAATTCTCGCTTTAATCCTTCTGCGGTTGAACTGCTTTCCAAGTTGAAACCTAAAATTAACAAACATAATAATGCATCGGAATTCGAGATGGAATGCAATCAGGAAAGGGATACCCTGAACAGCCAGATTCCGGGAAGCGAACTTAATCTTTCTGATTTTCCCGGTGAAGTTTTAAAAATGAAAATAAAGAAAGAGGATTAACATCCGTTGAGTAAATCAATTATAGATAAAAAAGTTGTTGAACATGTTGCTGGTCTTGCCTGTCTTGAGCTTGATGAAGAAGAAAAAAACAGGATGACATATCAGCTTAACAGCATTCTTGATTATATTACTGTTCTTCAGCCCATTGATACTTCAGGCATTGAGGCAACTTTTCAGGTTCTGCCGGTGAATAATGTGTTCAGGGAAGATGAATCATTGCCGTCCCTTCCGGCAGAAGAGGTTCTTGCCAATTCTCCCGGCAGGGAAAACGATCTCTTTAAAATGCCGAAAATAATGGAGATTGAGTAGCGCCCTGTGAAACAATCTCATCCTCTCCCCACAGGGGAGAGGGTAAGGGTGAGGGGGTCATTGCGAGCTCCCGAAGCCTGCGTGAGCGTGAGGAGTAGTCATCCCGAAAGGGATGGGTGGGCAATCTCTGATTAAAATAAAGTATAGGAGTATTATCTTGCAGCCATATCAATTAACCGCCCATGAACTTCACGAGAAACTTAAAAAGAAAGAAATTTCATCGGTTGAACTTACAAAGTCAGTTTTTGAGAGAATTTCAAAAGTGGAAGGAAAAGTTTCTTCATATCTTTCTCTTATGGAGAAAAATGCTTTGCAGGATGCGGCAGAAGCCGATAAAAGGCTTGCAAAGAATGATAACATTACTTTTTTTACCGGAATCCCTGTGGCGGTTAAAGATAACATATGTGTTAAAGGAGTTCCAACTACCTGCGGCTCAAAAATTCTTGAGAATTTTAAACCTCCTTATGAAGCTGCGGTGGTCGGGAAACTTCGTGCCTCAGGTGCTGTAATAACCGGGAAAACAAATATGGATGAGTTTGCCATGGGCTCTTCCACGGAAAACTCTGCTTTTTTTATTACCAGAAATCCCTGGGATATTGAAAGGGTTCCCGGAGGCTCAAGCGGCGGGTCAGCCGCAGCAACAGCTGCGTGCGAATGTATTATTGCCCTGGGAAGCGATACGGGGGGTT
>JAMDEM010000119.1 GCA_023486985.1 Bacillota bacterium | reverse complement strand
TTTTATCATGGCTCTTTCTCCCCCCCCCGCAGGGAAGAGGGATATGATTAACTCCCCCTGCCCCTCTTAACAAAGAGGGGAGATAATTTACTCCCCAAAGTGGAGAGAAAAAGTGCAAAAAACTTTACTTTTATATTTAATTATTATAGACCTGTTTAACTTATCAATCCAAGTTTTTCCAGGACAAGGGCGGCGGCTCCTGCAACTCCTGCATCCTCCTTGAAATGAGCAGGTACAATTCCGGTATAATCCCCCGCAATCATCTTTACCCTTTTTTTGATTTCTTCTCTCATGGGCTTAAATATAAGCTCTCCTGCCTGGGCAACCCTTCCGCCTACAATTATCCTCTGAGGATTAAGAGCCGTTATTATCATTGAGACACCCAGCCCCAGAAATCTTCCAGTTTCTTCCCATATTCTCAAAGCCAGGGAATCATTTTTTTCTGCCGCCAGGTTTACAGTTTCCGCACTTATTTCTTCAAGGTTTTTCACCATATGTTTCATTATGCTTTCCTCGCCTTTAAGTAAAGCCTCTCTTGCGCGCCTTGCTATATTGGGACCAGAGGCAAGAGCTTCCATGCATCCGTAATTGCCGCAATTGCACAAAGGTCCGTCAGGCATAATGGTTATATGCCCTATCTCTCCCGCCCCTTCACATCCGCCGAGAACAAGCTTCCCGTTGGCAACAATGCCGCCTCCGATTCCGGTCCCGATAGCCATGCAGACAAAATGTTCAAAGCCGCGCCCGGCGCCGAAATATTTCTCCCCCAGCGTGGCTGACCTAACATCATTTAAAATAAAAACAGGCAGATTAAGGGCTTTTTCAAGAGGCTTCTTAACCGGAACATTCCGCCACTTAAGGTTGGGAGAAAAAAGACAGATTCCAAGATTGCTGTCAAGAGTGCCGGGGAGTCCCATTCCTATTCCCACAATCTTTGAAGAATCCAGTCCTGATTCCTTTATTACCTTTTCAACGGCGGGAACAATACCGTTATTTAAAATTTCTGAAGGCGGCTCCAGGGGGTTTATATCATGAAAAACTTTATTATGAATCCTGCCCTGTCTTTCAAAACAGGCGGCCGTCACATGGCTTCCGCCAAGGTCTATGCCTACAACAAAAATTTCTTCTTTCATCTCTTATCCTTTGGCAAGCTCCTCCTTAAGCCATTCAATCACCTTTACCGAAGTCGGGTCCAGCCCCTGGATAAAGGCAAGATAGACGCTAGCAAAGTCTCCGAAATAACAGAGGGAAAGCATTTTGGCAAGAGGAGTTTTTCCCCATGCCCAGACCTCGTCAACTTCGGTTTTCTGCATAAGAATCATCTTTGTAAGCTCAACTCTTTTTTGAATCCTTACAGGGTCTTCCCTGTCCCTGAGAATGACCGCATGAATATCCCTGTATCCTTCAATATGACCGTCCCATCCGGCAGTTTCGTTGTGATTCATCTCCGGCATAACGTTCCATGAAGAAAAAACCTTTGAGTTCTCATTTAACTGGCACTTCCACCTTAAAGCCGCAGCGCCTTTATATCCCCATGAACCGTAAATTACGGGATTTTTTCTGTGCAGTTTCTTTGCCAGGATTTTGGCAAAGTTCATATCGGAAGGCACATCGGGCTTCCACATATTTTTACACTCTTCAAGGATAGTTAATGTTTCTTCTATTTCCTGTGATTTATCGCTTATGCATCCGGTTTTAACTAATGCGGCAAGAAGCGGGAAAAAGCCGAACCCCAGGGCAGCACGGGGCTGATAGCCGGAAGGCACTTCAAAAAAGGGAACTTCGTCCTGAACAGCAAGTTCTTTTAACTTGCCGCCGGAAGAAAAAGCCGCTATCTTTGCTCCCCGCACCAGGGCTCTTTTATATGAAGTGAGGGTCTCTTCCGTGTTGCCTGAATAGCTTGAAACAAGCACTAATGTTGTTTCATCAACAAACGCAGGGATATCGTACTCCCGGCTGACAAGAATAGGAACTTTACATTCATTTACGGCATATGCTCTTAATAGTTCCCCGCCGATTGCCGAACCGCCCATGCCGATTATCACAATTTTTTGCGGATTAAAAACCGGAGGAGTCCACCTTTCCGCCATATCCACTGCCTGGCGGCACTGGGAAGGGAAATTAATTACAGCTTCCATCATTTTTCCCGGGTCTGCTGCGCGCACGGACTCAATATCGTCAATATTTACAGCTTTAATAGTCATATTCCCACCTCCATTAAAAAACTATTTCAATGAAACAAAGCAAATTCCTTTGTAAGCAAAGCTTGTTTTGCAGGCAGGACACTCCGCAGCAAAGGTGCGTCCCGACCGAGCCGGGTACCCGCCTTGAAAAGGTGGGTGGGGTTTGCGAAGCTGCGAAAATGTCATTGCGAGTGACGGGTACCCGCCCTGAAAGGGCGGGTGAGCAATCTCGGTATGATGAGATTGCCACGACTGCTGAAGCAGTCTCGCAACGGGTTTTTTTGAAACTTCTTGACGAACGAAAGTGAGTTTAGAAGTTTCTATAAAACCCCGATGTAATGCACAGCCCAGAAGGTTCAGCAAAACCCTGATTTCAAGGATGGACTTGAGCAGAACGGAAAAATTAGACTGCAGAGTCTTCAATCGCAAAATAAAAATCAGCATGTTCCTGATTATCTAAAAGGATTTTGCATGTTTTAAAAGAATTACTGTATTGAACATTAAAAGCCTGAGGAGTTTTTTTCTTTGGCAAAAGTTGAGCTAAAAAACATCAACAAAGTCTTCAATGGAACTGCACCAAGAAAAAGGTCATGGTATAAGTTCTGGCAGCCTTCATGGGAGAAGACTGATGTTCATGTTGTAAAAGATGTCAATATCAACATCGGGGACGGGGAATTTCTGGTTATCGTCGGCCCGTCGGGCTGCGGCAAAACCACAACTTTAAGAATGGTTGCAGGTCTGGAGGAAATAACAAGCGGTGAAATTTTTATCGGCGAAAGAATGATAAACGATGTCTTTCCAAAAGACAGGGATATTGCAATGGTCTTTCAAAACTATGCTCTTTATCCCCATATGGATGTTTATGAAAACATGGCTTTCGGATTACGCCTGCGTAAGTTCGGTTCTACGGAAATTGAAAAAAGAGTAAAGGAAGCCTCCGAACTTCTGGGCATTCAAAATCTCCTGAGAAGAAAGCCACGTGAGCTTTCAGGAGGCCAGCGCCAGAGGGTGGCAATGGGAAGAGCCATCGTCAGGGAGCCGAAAGTTTTTCTCATGGACGAGCCATTGAGCAATCTCGACGCAAAGCTGAGAGTCCAGATGAGAGCGGAACTTCAGAAACTGCACCGCAGGCTGGGCATAACAACGCTTTATGTCACTCATGACCAGACCGAAGCCATGACTCTTGGAAACAGGATAGTCCTTATGAAAGACGGCTTAATCCAGCAGACTGACACACCTTTAAATCTTTATGAGAATCCCGTCAATCAGTTTGTTGCATCATTCATCGGAAGCCCGACTATGAATTTTATAAACTGCAAAGTCCAGAAAGACAGTCCTGAAAATATATACCTTACTGCCGGCAGCTTCAAAGTAAAAGTTCCTAAAAGCAAGATTCCGGCAATTGAACCTTATGCCGGCAGGGAGATAATTTTTGGTATCAGACCCGAGGATATTTATGACAAAATGTTTGCCCGGGGCGCAACTGAAGGAAATACAATAAAAACAGCCGTTGATGTCTTTGAGCCAATGGGCTCCGAGGTTTACCTTTATCTTTCCGCCGGAAGTGATTCTCTTATAGCAAGAGTTGAACCTCATACAAAGGCATCTGTAGGTTCGCTGATTGAGGTAGTCCTTGACATGGAAAAAATGCATGCCTTTGACAAGGAAACAGAAGATACAATTACCTATGCAAAAAAAGATTAATGGATTTTGTTAATTTAGAAAGAGAGGGATCCAGATGGCAAACACATCTCTGAGGCAAATTATCGTGACCAGTTATTTTATTATGCCGATTCTTATTTTGATAGTACTGGTTTCAAACCTCGCGGGAGGAAACACTATGCCCCTGGGACCGGTAGCATGGGTGGCTGGAGCGCTTTTTGCTCTAAGCTTTATTGCTCATGTCCTGTACATTAATGAAAACTGGCGCTCAATGGTCACATATTATTACATGGCAATCCTGCTGGTGGGCGTAACGATAATTGTGCACCTGACCGGGGGAATAACAAGCCCCTTCATCTGGCTCTACCTTGCATACATAACTCTTGCCGGAATGTTCCTTGAAACCAATCAGGGAGTGTATACAACCGCTCTGGGGCTTTTGATTATGACAGCCCTCGTCCTCTTTGAAGACAGAACCCTGGCACCTGCCTATCTTCCTTTCGACAAAACTTCACCGCTTAATCCATACGGAAAACCCGGATTCCTTGTGCCGATGCTGATGGCTTACGATTTAATTTTCGGCATGCTAGGTGTGATTATAGCCATTGCTCCAAAAGGAGCAAAAGAAAGCGTACGGCTTTCAAAAAAAGAACCAGCCGAAACGGTGGTAAGAGAAGTTTTTAGAGAAAAAGTTATACTGCCTCCTCTTAAACCTGAAGACAGGAGAATCATTGAGGAAGAGCTTAATAAGACCGAAGAAACAATTAAATCCATGGATGATGATTTCATCCTTGTAAGAAACAGGCTTAAAAAAAGCCAGGATGTTATAAGCAAATCCGACGACGACCTGGTCCATTCAAGAGAAAAGCTGAAAAAAGGACTTGACGCCATTGCCATGGTTGAAAAAAATATATCAGGCGAACTTGACGAAGAAGCTCTTAAAGAAACAAAAGCAGAATTAAAAGCCATAATCTCAGAGTTAAGCGGGAGCAGGGACACTCTTACTTTAATGATGAGCAAGCTCTTAACGCTGAAAGAAGAGATGTTGAAGGGTGAAAATGCTGTAACATCTGTTACAGCCGACATACGCGAACTTGGCAATGATATAATGGCGGAAAAGGAAGCCTTAGCTGTTACCAACAAAGAAATAGAAGACAGGGAGAAACAGATAGAAGCGTTAAAGGCTGAGGTTGACGACCTTAAATTCGGAGTTTCCACTGCTGAAAGCACTGCGGTTGCTCACAAATCTGAAGCGTCAAAAGCAAAAGAAGAAATGGAAACCAAGGAAGCCGAGATTATCAGTCTCATGGAAGAGCTTGAAAAGATGCGCGAAGAAGTTTCTAGGAAGGAAGAAGAAATTTCAAGGAGAGACCTCGAAATTGAAACCATTAAAGGCGAGCTTGAGGCAAAACCTGAAGTTGAAATGGTGCCTGCCGAAGAGCTGACGGAAACACGGAATGAATTAGCCGGTAAGGAAAGTGAAATAACAAGCCTGCAAAAACAGCTCGAGCTTAAGGAACAAGAAATAGAATCCCTGCAGAAAGTACGGGAAGAGGCTCAAGCCGCCGCTGCGGCAGCGCCTTCCGAAGAAGTCGAAGTTCTCAGGGAAGAGATTAAGAGCAGTCAGGATGCCTTTAAATTCCTTAACGAAGAAGTCAAAGTAATTGAAGAAGATATTAAAAATACCAGGGAGAAACTTGCCCAGAAGGAACATGAAGTTGAAACTCTTACCGCAAAACTAACCGAGCTTGAATCCCTGAAAGCAGACGCGGCGGAACTTCAGCACACCAAAGAGAAGCTTACCGAAAAAGAATCGGAGATAACAACTCTGAACTCGCAAATAGAAGAGCTTCAGCCGTTAAAGGAAGATGCCGCAGAGCTTCAACGCGCTAAAGAAAAACTGGCGGAAAAAGAGTCAGAGATAACAACTCTGCATGAAAAGCTGGAAGAGCTCCAGCAGTTAAAAGCTGATGAAGCCGAACTGCAAAAAACAAAAGATGAGCTTTCAGCCAGGGAATCTGAGATTGCCTCTCTGAAAAAAGAACTGGAAGACTTGCAATCCGTCAAGGATGCTGTCACAGAGCTTGAAGCAGCGAAAACCGCTCTGGAAGAAAAAGATCAGATGGTTAAATCCTTAAGAGAATCTGCTGCCAGGGGCCAGGAGCTCAGTGAAACGGTTGAACGCATCAAGGGCTTGGAAGAAGTTATCGGCTTAATTGCAAAAGAGAAAGACTTTGAAAAAGTTCTTTCCGTTGTTCTTGAGAAGTCTGCCGAATTTCTTGGAATGGACAGCGGCAATGCCTGCCTCTGGGAAGATGAAAAAGGAGCCTGCATTGTTAAGGCTATAGATAATATGCCCCTTTCCTTCCTGGGACACAGTTTTGCC
>JAMDEM010000039.1 GCA_023486985.1 Bacillota bacterium | reverse complement strand
GTAAAGGTCAAGCTCTTTGCCGAGCTTCCTGTGATCCCTTTTTTGCGCCTCTTCTCTCCTGGTAAGAAACTCTTTTAGTTCTTCCCTGGTATTAAAAGCTGTGCCATAAATTCTCTGAAGCATCTTTTTCTTCTCATCACCGCGCCAGTATGCGCCGGCAACATTGAGAAGCTTATATACCTTTATCTTCTTCGTGGATGGAATATGGGGACCTGTACAAAGGTCAATAAAGTTTCCTGTTTCATAAAGGCTTACCGTTTCAGCCGGAAGTTCTTTTATTATCTCTACCTTGTAAGGCTCGCCTTTTTTTGTGAAAAATTCAATTGCTTCCTCCTTTGAAAGGACTTTCCTCACGAAAGGAGCGTTTGAATTGATTATCTCTTTCATTTTAGCTTCTATTTTTTCTATATCTTCTGGAACAAAAGGCTCTGCTTTGTCAAAGTCATAATAGAAGCCTTCTTCAATTGACGGACCGATGGCAACTTTCACATCAGGAAAAAGCTCCTTTACCGCTGCCGCCATAACATGAGAAGTGCTGTGGCGCAGAACGCTCAATCCCTCTTTGTCTCCTGTGGTTAGAAACTTAATCCCCCCGTCCTTCTTTATCGGAGCGGAAAGATCAAGGATGCTTCCGTCAAGCTTTATTGCAATGGCATTGTTCAGCTCTTTACCGGTGTCCCTGGCAATATCAAGAGCATTTATGCCGCTTTCAAATTCCTTTTCACTTCCGTCTTCAAGAACAAGCTTAATCTTTTGCAAAATACAAACCTCCCAGCAATATTTATGCACTATGTATTATAGCGGGAGGCTTTCTTTTCCTTCCTGCAGATGGAAAGGAATAAAAATGCTGAGCGCAATCCAACTTGAAGCAATGACCTATACGGCAGCCGGATAAATCCATTTTCCCGCGGATAATAATTTTTATATTGCGCTCGAGCTACCCCGCAGTCTTGCTGCTGGGTAGTTAATCTTTCAAAAAAGGTTTTAAAAGTTTAATCCTGGGTATATAACATGAAAGGTGATTGGAGGTGAGGAAAGTATAATCTGATAATAATTTTCGTTATATATGTAAAATTTTCAGAATCTAAAAACATGGCATGAAAAAATTAGAAGGAGGAAAAATTATGAGTATGAAAAAAATTCTTGTTATATCGCTTGTATCATTATTTATTTTTGCGTTCTCCATTGCAGCAGTTTCTGCAGACACAAAAACCGTTGCCTTAAACATCAGCCCTGGGCAGTGGGTTGCGGAGCAGCACATTGGAATACTTACTGTTCCACAGGGAAACTCAGCATCTAATTTTACGGCAAACATCTCAATTTATAATGAATGGGGTAAGCTTATGAAATATCCTACTTTTACCATTCAAAAGCGAAATGACGACGGAAATTATATAACAGTTTATGAACAAAGCTGGATGAAATATGAGTGGGACCGGATGTATAATAGGTACGCGCGTAATTGGGATAAGTATATGCATGAGAAAAGACTTGTTGAAACTCCCGTGCCTCTCAGCCAGCTAACTCTTGGACCCGGCCATTATGTTGTCAACATGGACGGATATGGCGGCTCCAGTCTGACGCTGACCTGTACTATTCAGCCTTAACAAATTGTTAAAAAACTTGTAGGGACCGGACTTATCCGACCCGATTTACAAGATAAAAAAAGGCAGGTTCTACTGCCTCTTTTTATTTTGCCAAAATGGATACCCTACAGCAAGGTGCGTCCCGACCAAACCAGCGTAAGCGTGAGGGGTACTCGCCCCGAAGAGGTGGGTCGAAGGCTTTAGCAAAGCTACAAAACTTCATTGCGAGAAGCGCAGCCGGGTATCCGTCCGGGTGAGCAATCTCTCGTTATGGGATTCCCGATATAGATTTAAGCGAGCGAAAAATTTAGACTGCGGGGTATTCCGATCGCAAAATAAAGTCTATGATTTATGTTCACATGGGAGGAATTCATTTAAGAGAGGCTCTTGCAAAATATTCACCAATGGACAGTAAGAACTTCTATAATTCATTTTGTAGCACATTTGAAGGGGTATATTTAAAGGTTTTATTTATCAGATGCGAACCATCACTGGCAAATGAAAACTCTTTCTTGCCCTATTTTTATGCTTAAGCAAAAACTTCCCTACATGCCCACCGGGGCATATTGCTCAAAGGCGGTAATGCTAGACCCATGCGAACTGCCGAAGCACTTTTTTTTAATCGTATTGTCAACAATATTGCATTATTCAAGATTTGTATTTAATGAAATATTTCAGTGGTTTAGTATAATACTTCGTATTATACTAAATTAAAAAAATTGAATTTTCCGGTAAGAAATAAGCGCATAATGATCCCCTATAATAAGGGGAATTAAAAAATTAAAAACGATAGATGGCAACTCAGGGTCAAAGTTATAAAGGAATATCAGGTCAATTTCAATTAAATAAGACTAAAGTATTAGGGGTTTTGCCAGAAAATAACTCCAATGGGTAATAGATTTTTGTGTGTTTCGGTGATATTCTAATAATTCTAATAAAAGTTATTGATTTTAAAACAGGGGGCTGAGTTTTAAAATGAAGGCAAAATCGAGTAATCCCAAACTTAAAATCTGGCTTTGGGCTGTTATCCTAATTTTTCTTCTTGCTATTTTCCTTATACACAAACAATTGGAAACACGGCAACAGCCTGTATACGTGGCTCCATCTCCATCTTATACTTATAGCCCATCTCTTCCTTATAATGAGCCAATGCCGGAGAAGCCGCTTAAAAAAATACCCCTTCCTAAAATGAGCGCCAAGGAAAGAATGTATTTAAGTGAAAATGGCTACATAAAAGCCTATCAGAAAAGAGGGATCGAAGACTCTGCCGATATGGTGGAGAGAATTATTAATATACTTGAAATACTGCGGGCTCCTAAAAAAGTTGTAGAAGGAAAACTTATACGTGAAGCTCACGGTATGAATGGCGGAGCCATTGATATAAAAACAGATAGTGGAAGAAAGCTGGAATTTTACTGGAGCGGAAGCTGGGGTCATCCTACCTTGCTTATGGATGGAGGAATAAACCCTTCCGATTTAAAGCTGGGCAACAAAATTAGAGTGGTTTTCAAAAAGACAAAGGGCGATAACGGCTACACCTTAACTGCAGTTGGGATTTTAAGGAATAAAGGAGGCTAAAGAATAATGAATAAGAGAGCTAAAATAATTATCTCGGCGGTAGGAGTAATACTTTTATTACTATTTATTATTTTTGTCTGGCCTACTCGTTACAGATATGACCGGTTACAAAGTTGGCCAGTAAGAATTGATAGAATAACTGGTAAAACGGAAATTCTCTATGAGGATGGTTGGAAAAATGCAGGTTCAGCGGGGGAAGGGGATAAAATAACTCCGGAAATGCTGGAGGGATTTGGGGAGCAGCAGGCTGCTCCTACTCCTCAAGATGAAGAATTGCCCCGTTCTGAAATTTTTAAACTCGCCGGACAATCTCAGATCATTGATAATTCGCTACGGTGTAACATTTATAACGGCTCCGATTGGATGGTAAATGAGGTGACTGTCGAAATCATAGTTAAAAACTCAGATGGTTCTAACGTCCTTTCCAGAAAATACCGACTTAACAGATATAATTATTGTGAGCCTTTAAAATCTGTTGAATTTTATGCCAATGTGGGATTTACGCTGGAAAGAGGGCAAACCTGGTCATGGCAGATTGTTGGTGCAAAAGGAAGGAAAGATATTCGAGGTGCACAGCCCTCCCCGACCCCTGCTGATTCGGGAGAAATTAAAAGTATACTCACCCCAGGAGGTAATCAATGATAGCATATAAATTTGTAGTTCACAGCAAATGGAGATCTGGCGCTTTAATGAGAAAGGGGTTATTACCATGACAAAATTTAAAATTGACGCAAAAAGTCTGATTATCGGTTTCTTGCTGGCAGTTATTGCTTTTATTAGTATTGGAGCAAAGTCTAAGGGTAAAGTGTTTGACGCCATAAAGGCTAAGAGTATATCAATTGTAGATGACAATGGTAGAACTCTCGTTGATTTGAGCGCTTCAAAAGATGGAGGGTGGCTTAACATTTTTAATAATCATGGGAAAACAGTCTGTGATTTGAGAGCTGCCACAAAAGGGGGGCATTGTCATTCGTAATAATCAAGAGAAAGTAGTCTGTGGTTTGGCAGCATTAGAAGATGGAGGGAGCCTTGTTATCAGGAGGAATGGGAAAGAATATGAATATTGACCCATATAATAGAGCTTGATTTTATGCACGCCATTTGTTTCAGAGCATTTCTGGAAACCCAGATTTTATGCGGGTTTGCTGATATGGGAATTTGTGTATTAATTATAATATTTTATAAATTATAGGGGACTGCTTTGGAATTTTCGGAGGCTTGATTTGCTCCAGAGGACTAACCTTTAAGAAACCTTACCTTTAACAGAAGTTAAAAAAATAAAGTTATTTTTTCATCTTCAATAGATTCAAAAAATCTGCAACTGATAAGCCAGCACGTTTAATTTGGGCTCTTAAAAGGCCAGGGGCTAATTCTTTATGGTCGGGAATTGAAAGCGGAGGATATCCAAGTTTATCACAATATAAAATCATATGGCTGCCTTCTTGATGAGCAAGCCGGTAGCCAATTTTAGCAAACGCTTTTACTGCCTCTCTGCCTGAAATATTTGCCAGTCTGCTCATTAAATTCCTACTGTAACATAACGAACTTTTTCAGAGGGAACTGTTCTATGATGTTTTTTAATAACTTTCAAGTATCCACTAATTGCCTCTTTAATATTCCTCAAGGCTTCTTCTTCTGTTTTGCCTTGACTCATACACCCCGGTAAAGTTGGCACATCAGCAATAAATCCGCCATATTCAGGATCATATTCTAAATAAACTTTAAATTTTGTAATGCCTTTCATATCAACCACCATTTTAATTATAGTTTTAATACTTTTGGGCGTCAAGATTTAATAGAGTGTTAGTCATTTTTAGGTAACGTATAAGACGAGACGCCAAAGTTTAGGAAAATTGTCCTACCGCTTAAAGGAAATTTAAAGTAATAAAATGGTGGGCGCGACCGGACTTGAACCAGTGACCCCTACGATGTCAACGTAGTGCTCTAACCAACTGAGCTACGCGCCCACAAACTTCACATATTAAATTATTTTGGAGGCGACGAGCGGATTCGAACCGCTGAATAACGGTTTTGCAGACCGCTGCCTTACCGCTTGGCTACGTCGCCACGCAATTCCCCTTAAATGCCTCGTTCACTCCTATAAAAGAGGCTTATTAGCCTTTAATTTCTGGAGCGGAAAACGGGATTCGAACCCGCGACCCTCGGCTTGGGAAGCCGATGCTCTACCGCTGAGCTACTTCCGCATTTACGAAATTGCCTTCCCGAGGGTGGGTACCAGTTGCTCGCAACAATATCCTCACCCTAACCTTTTCCCCGAGGAGAGTTAATTAACTCCCCCTGCCCCTCTTTAGCAAAGAGGGGAGATGACTTGCCCGTTCAGGGAACGAGCACTACATAGCGCTCAAAGTGCCTATCGTAGAATATATTCCACAGATGATTTTCCCTCACCTGCAGAATGTATTATACCATATTCAAATTGCATCAAGCAATCAAAAAAAAGTCCTGTATTTAGGATTCGGCGGGTTTGATAAATCAGCGGATGTAAAATTACAAATATTTTTTCTTTTTCATGCGTCTGACTTCTAAATCTATTACTTTGTGAGTTCCTACCAGCCTTAAATATAAATGATCCTCCCTGATTTCAAAAGTAAACCGGTAAGAATCATCAATGTAACCTTCCCAGAGACCAGCTGTTACCTCAAGAGAATGAAGATTAAGAGAAGGATGAGCGGGATTGTGTGCAAGAAAACGCAGTTGTTTGTCAACCTTTTTTTGTATTTTTTCAGGAAGCTTCTTATAACATTCCCGGAATGTTTCAGAAATTTTCAGCTTTTTAGCCACTTAATAGCCTCTTCTACGTTATTAAAGGTTTTGGTTTTCCCCTTTTTCTCATCTTCTGAGGCTCTTTTCTCCATCTCCTGCCATTCTGGTTTCCAGAACCATGCCTGGTCTTTAGGAATCTCCACCACTGGCCTTATAACAATTTCACTTCCTCTGGCGGTAACTTCCACCCGGCTTCCTATTTTCAGGGAGATCTTCTTCCTTATCACTTCCGGAATGGTAACCTGATATTTTGTTCTTACTTTAACAGTTTCTCCCATTAATTTCACCTTCTGCATGTAAAGTATTACAGTATTACTTTAGCACTTTTTATTTCA
>JAMDEM010000102.1 GCA_023486985.1 Bacillota bacterium | reverse complement strand
TTTCAGTATGTCCCTGGTTTTCTTAATACCCAGATAAGCAATGCCGCCCAGCTTTTCTCTGATAACAAAAGGCACGCCAATCCTTGTTTCATATTTTTCAATAATCTCCGGAGTATCAGGAAAAGCCTTTACATAAGCTCCTTCTCTCTTCTCAAGGTTATAGATAAAAGGCTTTCCTCCGTTGCCTTTAACCCAGGCTGAAAGTTCCTCAGGTGAAGCAATTTCCAGGTATTCCACTGAATTTTTATCTGCCGGCTGGGAGGCATAAGGCACAAGCTGATTTCCGTCCCTGCTCGTGATATAAACAATTGCAACGGGCATCTTTACTATTATTGAAAGCTGCTTCATCGCAAATTCGGCAATACCGTCCAGGCCTGCACTTTCAATTGAGAGGTTATTTAAAACTGTCTCCTGGTGTTTTTCATCTTTTTTTCTCTTGAGAAAAATCACAAGAAATACAAGCCCGATTGCAACTGCCGCTCCCCCGGCTATCTCTCCTGCTAATATAAGAAGCTGCAATCTAATTTTTGCCTGAACATCTGCAAGCTCACTTTTTGCCTCGATAGAGGTGGGGTCATTTTCCTTTAAACCGGCTATTGCCTTTTTAAATTCCTCTGTTGCTTCTTTGTATTTTTTCTGGTCTCTGTAAATCTCACCTAAAACTTTATCTGCCTTATAAAGATCGTTTTTTATTTTAAGTGCTTCCCGGAGATTCTTAATTGCCTCGTCTAATTTACCCAGTTTTTGATATGCCTTTGCAATTTCAAATTTATACTCAGGATTTTTTGCATCAATATTAATTGCCTGAGATAAATATTTAATTGCTTTTACCGGCGAGCCACGGTCATTCCATACGAGACCAAGCATGTAAGGATAGTCCGGAACAACGGGGTCAAGCTTTACTGCAGCTTCTAACTCTGCAGTCGCCTGGTCAAGATTTTTATATTCATAAAATATCTGACCCAGGTGGGCATGAGAGGGAGCGTATGTGTTGTCAGCCTCAATAGCTTTTCTAAAAGCCGCTAACGCAGATTCTATCTTTCCTTGTTTGTAATAATACTGACCCCAGCCGTCAAGCCTTTTTGCCTCAGACTTGTTATGCTGTGCATAAGCGGGAAAAACAAAAAAACTCACCATGAGAACCAGAATAAAAATTATTGTTTTTTTTATCCTCTGCATTAAATCAAACTCCATATAACATGAGCTGCAGCATATTATGCCATAAACTTTTTTCCAATTCTACATATGCTATGAATTTACCTTTTAAAAAGAAAGAAATCCCCCTCACCCTTTCCCTCTCCCGGAGGGGAGAGGGTTTTCTTTTTATCCTCCCCTCAAGGAAAGGATTGAGGTGACGGGGGTATCAGATTACTTTATCTCCAGTGTAACAGGCTGAGCCTCGGAACCCACATCAGGATTATAGTACTGGTAGGTTCTTGATTTCGGTGTCTTTGCCTTTACAGGGAATTTAGCCCTTAATTTATAGGAAAGTTCGATTGACTTCTGAGCAGGTATGTTGTCAAGATAAATTATAATCTGCCTTGAAGTCATGGTGTATTTCTTAATTATCTGCTTTTTTACAATATCATCCAGGTCGGAGGTCTGCACTTCAAATCCAGGAGGCACGCCAAGGTCAATAATTACCATATTGGCATTCCTTCCTGTATTATTGCTGACTTTCACCTTGCAGGTTAGCATGTCATTCTGCTCAAGGGAAGTCCTGTCATAATCCACCTTTATATTCAAAGGCTCTTTCTTTGCAAGCTCTTTCCACGGCATATAATACCTGCCCACAACCTGGTAATAGCAGTTACCCTCGCCCTGGAACTCAATCTCTATAGTGTTCTTGCCCTCAACCGTATTGTTTTTAAAATCAAGCTGTCTGAAAATATCATAATCATCCGGCGTAATCTTTACCGTCATCTTTTTCCCGCCGTTCACAGATACCGTCACGGTTGCATTGGCTTTTTCGCTGGCTTTTTCCTGGGCAAGAATAAGGGCTTTCATGGCAAGAATTGTTGCCTGCGTTGAATACCATGTTCCGTTTGGGTCTTTGCTCTTTACCAGGTAATTCAGGGCGCCGGTGGCAATATTCTGGTAGCCGTCTGCTTTAAGGAAAGCAAGTGCCGCCAGTGCCGTAGTCTCAAGATTTGCCACATTGCCCCTGGAAAAAGTTCCCGTTTCCATCCCGGTTTCCCACCACATGCTTCCATTTTCTTCTTTTCTCAGGGAAGCAAGCTTATGCAGGATATCGCCTGTAACAGGGTCTGCTTTATCGTAAGAAACAAAAGCATTGGCAGAAAGGGCAAGAATATAAGGGTCATTTGTGCTTCCCCAATTGTTTTTTAAATATTCAATGCCTTTCTTTACTGCGCTTCCTTTTTCTCCTGACTCAACCAGAGCCCACACAATATATGCAGTTACGGGAAGATTGCTGTTTTGAATTTTGCTCCAGCTTTCAGCATGAAGATAACTTTCATCGGGCTTCCATGAACCGTCTTTTAACTGCTGTGAAACAAGCCAGTCCTGAGTTCTTGATATAACATTTTCATCAACTTCATGAACCTTGGCCATGTCCCTGAATTCCATTATTCCAAAGGCGGTAAGTATCTTGTTTGCCGGGGCATCGCCGAACCATGAAAAGCCCCCGCCCTTTACTTCAAAGCTTAGAAGCCGCTGGTAGCCTGTATTGATATAACCTTCTGCCTTCATCTGGATTTCGGGTGTTATCTTGTTAACTTTCTTTAAATAATTCAGCACCAGCACATTGGGATAGGTAGTGGAAGAAGTCTGCTCAAAACATCCGTACGGCATCATGAATACCTTATCCAGCCCTTCAACCACCTGGGAAAGAATTCCGGGGTAGATAGTCACAAATATCCTGCTGGCATCTTTAAGGGCTTCTTTAGGTATCTCTATCACGGTTGAAATTTTTCCGTCAAGCTTGCCTGACTTTGTAACGGCAAACTCCTTGCCGTCAGGGAGTATTTCAATCTGGCGCTTTATGGCATCATTCATCTTCGAGCCATAGGCAAAAACAGTTAACTGGTGGAATCCTATCTTCTTTACTTTTATCCTGAAGTACTCAACTGAAACCTGGTCCTTTGCAAGCTCCCTTACCTTTTCATCTTTATCCAGGAGTTCAAACCATGATTCTTTCTGCAATTTGAGCTTTATCTGCTGCTTCTGGGGCAGGTAGTTATAAATTGCTATGGGTATAGAAATTTCATCATTCTGGGTCAGGGCAACTGGAAAATCAATGTCAATGAAAAAGTCCTGGAAAACTTTTATTCCAAAAATTTGATTCCCCATCTGGCCGTTAAGGGATGAACCAAATGCCGTAAGCCTCCAGGTGGTGATGGAATCAGCCACTTTCACATTGATTGAAGCCCTGCCTGATGAATCAGTAATAATCTGCGGGTTGGTGTAAAGGGTCTCGGGAAAATATTCCCTTATCCTTACCTGTTCTTTTGCTCCGCCTGCTTCATTTTTTGCTACTACTCCAGCCGGCATTTCTGGCGCTGCAATTGGAGCAGGCATAGCCATTACTTTTCCTTCACGAAGCACCATCCCGTCAGCCATGCCTCCCATCCCTCCCCTGTACTGATAAAACTGACTTAAAACTTTTTCAGTTATATCATCGGAAGAAAGCTTGCCGTCAGGTCCGAGAGATATTATCTCCGGGATTCCTCCTCCCTCGCGCTTAACTAAAACATACTTTCTTCCCCACGGGTCTATTATGTCTGCTTTCTTTAAAAAATTTTCACTTACAAGCCTGTCGAGTTCATCCGGGTTAGGATACCTTTTATGCTTGTAATTAAACTGATACATTTCATTATATATTTTCTGCATGTCCTGCATAATCTTATTTAACTTATCTGTATAAGTATTTATGTTAAGCGTAAGATATTGAGGCTCCTCAATTTTTGTAAAAAGAACTTTTGTTACATCTTCCTTTTCTTTTAAAAGCTCGTCTTTTTCAAGCACTGCCTCTGATATATCAAAACCGTGAATTTCATACTTTGGTTCCATAAGCTCTTTCTCAAGAAGAAAATACACCTTCTCAATGCCCGGCTTCATATCGCCCAGGGCAAAAACCGCTTCATCAACTATGTCCACCCCTAAAGCCGTATAAACAGGATTGCCTTTGCTGTCTTTTACAAGGAAAGAAATAGCGGCATCCGTTGCAGGCAGGTACTGCTCTTTGTCTGAAGTTATCTTAATTACAAGGTCACTGGCGGAATTTACATAAATATTTTTTGTATCCCTGACAATATCAGAAGTTGGAAGAATCCTGTAAGCATTAACGGCAATCATGCCTGCCATATCAGGAGTTATATCGAGGGAAAGGTTTCCCTGTCCGCCCTTTATCTCGATGGTTTTGGTAAGAAGAACCTGCTGGTTGCGTATAACATCCACATATACATTGCCGGATGGATGAGTGGAGAGAACCTGGAGATTCATGGTGCCCCCAACCTTGTAAACAGCCCGGTCAGCTCTTAAAATTATGTTTTCCTCTGTCCATGCTGATGAAAGAGAAAGGCTTTTTGAAACTTTGTTTCCTTTTTTATCTTCAATGTTCATTGAAACGGTGATATTGCCGCCCTTCCTGGGCTTAACCGTAAAACTTGCCCAGCCCATCTTATCAGTCTCGATATTTAATTTCTGCGCTTCCACTGTCAGCTCAAGGGAAGCTTCCGCCGGAGTGCCGTCGGGGTATGTGGTGAGAAGATAAACCGTGTTTTCAAGATCAGGTTTCAACTGTCCGCTTTCAGGGTAAAGCTCAACATTTATTACATCTTTAACCACGGGCAAAGTTATGGTTTTCTTTTCCGTATGCTCTGCTTTATCGGTAATCTCAAAATCAAGGCGTACCCGGGCTGAACCTTTTTCTACGGGTTGTCCTATGAAATAGGAAGGAAGAGGCACGTCAAATGAATAGTTTCCTTCTTTATCGGTTGTGCCGATTATTTCTCCTGCCTTTTTATACTCAACATCAAAAGTATAAAGGCTTATAGTTATTTTGCCGCCGTTTACAGGCTTTCCAAAGAAATAAGCGGTATTAATTCTTCCGGTAATATGCTCGCCGGGGGAATAAAAATTTTTGCCGGTTTTAATGTCCAGCTTAAACTTTGGCAGAACATACTTCTTTACTTCAAAGGCTTTCTCCGCCACAGCTTTGCCAACTACGGCTCTTAAATGGTAAACGCCCATATTGACTTCGTCTGCCAGAACGAAATCGGTAAAAGCAATTCCGAACTTTGAACTTGCAATCTTTTTCTTAAAAACTTTATTTCCCTTTGCATCCTCAATTTCAAAAAGAACTTCCTTTCCAGCCTCGGGCTTCAGGGTTGGAATTCTTAACGCAAGGCTTCTGATGTGGATAGTCTGTCCGGGCTGATAAAGGGGCTTGTCGGTGGTAAGATAAATTTTTGCTTCCTTTTTTATCTCTATTGATGATTTAAATTCCTGAATTTTCCCGCCCTGACCCACTGAAATCATCAGGTCTGCTTTCCCTTCCATTTCTTCCGGCATTTGAAACTTAACTTCAAAAGAGCCGTACCGGTCAGTCGCGCCCCCGCCCTGATAAATCTTTTGTGCATCAGGCGAGATAAGTCTTACGGCAACTGGAATGGAAGACACCGGCGTATTCTGCCCTGGAATAAATGTTACAACTCTTAAAGATACGGGGCTTCCGGCAAGATATTGATTTGCTCCAAGAATCTGGATTTCGTAATTTGATTCGCCCTTGGGGCGGTACTGCGATGCATAAACTGAAACGCTTAAAGTAAAAACTGCAAGAAGCAGGATAATCCATAGTCTCTTCATTGCTGCACCTCCAAAAATTTGTTTTCGAGGTATATGTCGCATCTTTTAAACTTTTATTTCCGCAGATAAAATGCAAGTTCCTTTTATCTTGACAACACATTGAAAATGTTCTTTACATTATGATACAATTTTATTTATCGAAAGGAGTTTCTATGGGTTTTGATCTTGAAGTTGGAACAGCCTGTAACAACAACTGCATTTTTTGCTCAGCAGCTTCCCGCACTTCGGATTTTTCCACGGAACAAGTCTTGAAACTTTTAAAGGAACATGGTGCCGAGGGCGGAGTTCTTTGCATAACAGGCGGAGAACCGACGATTCGTCCGGATTTTTTGCAGATAATTTCAACTGCAACAACAGCAGGTTATAATAATATCCTGTTACAATCCAATGGAAGAGCTTTTGCCGACCCGGAACTTGCAAAAAAAGTTGTAAGTCTGGGCTTTACTACCTTTCGATAAATAAAATTGT
>JAMDEM010000141.1 GCA_023486985.1 Bacillota bacterium | reverse complement strand
GGAACTTGACGCCCTTGCGAAGCCTGAATTTCCAGACAAGACTGCCCCGGGAAGAACTCCAGGCTGTCGCCAGCGAAGGCTCAAGTCTTTTTTTATCAAAGTTATACTTTACCAGAGTGTCAAAAATATGATAAACAACTTCGGCAGATTCCCGGTCAATTACAACAGCCGGGTCAAGATTAATTGCATCATAAGGCCTTCCGATAATAAGAGTTCCGCCGGAGACAGAAATTTTCGGGGTTTCTTTCTTTATTTTCTCTTTAACAAGCGGCAGATTTTTATCAGTTTTTTTGCTGCAGCCGTATGAACCGCATAAGAGGCACGCAAGCAAAATAACCAGCCATAGCCTCCAGGCTGACAATCATTTTCCCCCTTTGGTTTCATGCATCCTGGCTCTTATTTTTCCCTGCACTATCTCCTCCATGGCTATAGTTACAGGTTTTGCAGAACTGGTATCTACCAGCCGCGGAGAGCCTACGTTAATCTGTCTTGCTCTCTTTGATACCATGGTTATAAGCTCATATTTACTTGCTACTTTTTCCAGTAGATCATCAAGTGACGGGCTAACCAACATCTTTTTTACCTCCTTATTCTATATTGTCATGCAACGAGTGTAGCGCCCGTTCCCCGAACGGGCACTACTCCACCTCTCCCCAGAGGGGCGAGGACATTCGATATATCCCTCTCCCCGCCGGGGAGAGGGATAGGGTGAGGGGTTCATTTGTCAACCTTCTCAATCAAACCGTAAATCTACTCTTCCGGTACGGCTTCTTTCTGCTTCTATGATTGCCCTGACTTTTTCAGCCGCCTTTTCCACCACATCATTTACAACCGTATAGTCATATTCCTTAACTTTAGTAAGTTCCCAGCGGGCGGTTTCAATTCTTTCTTTTATCCTGCCCTCGTCTTCAGTATGCCTGTTCCTCAGCCTTTTCTCAAGATCTTCAAAGGCAGGCGGAGCCATGAAAATATATACGCCGCCTTCCCAGTTCTTCATTACATTAAGAGCTCCCTGCACATCTATGTCAAGGACGCAGTCAAAGCCTTCATTCAAAGTCTTTTCAACAAAGCCGCGCGGAGTTCCGTATCTTGAATCATGAACATGTGCCCATTCCAAAAACTCCCCGTTGTCTATCATGGAGTCAAACTTCTCCGGGCTTACGAAAAAATAATTTACGCCGTCAACTTCCCCGGGCCGGGGTTCCCTCGTTGTTGCCGAAACAGAAAATTTCAGCTTTTTATCCTGACGGAAGACCTCTTCAAGGACTGTTCCCTTGCCGACGCCCGAGGGACCGGAGACGACAAAAAGTATTCCCTTCATTGGCTGTCATTCTTCCTGTTCATCCGGTTGGCTACGGATTCGGTCTGTACCCCGGAAAGTATCAATTGTCCGCTGTCAGTAAAAATAACCGCCCTGGTTTTCCTTCCCTGGGTGGCATCTATAAGGACACCTTTTTTTCTTGATTCAGAAATTGACCTTCTTATAGGAGCCGAATCAGGGCTTACCACGGCAATTATCTTTTCCGAAGAGATGTAGTTTCCAAAGCCTATATTAAGCAGTTCCAAAACAACAAGCCACTCCCTGGTTTCATTTGAGTCTTTTGCTTTCTATGGGAGGAAAGGATTTTCCTTCTTTATAATATAATAAATACCCCAATGAATATTGATTCTATCGCATTTTCAGCCATAGTGAAGGAGTTTCAAAATTTCCTGCCCGGCGCTGTCTTACAAAAAATCTATCAGCCATTTAAGGAAAGCCTCCTTCTATTTGTTTATGGACAGCATAAAGAAACTGGAATTTATCTGTCTCTTGAAAAAAACAATTCTTTCATCTCAATTGTAAGAGAAAATCCAAACCCCGGAATTCCTGCCTCAGGCTTTGTCATGCTCCTTAGAAAATACATCGAAGGCGGAAGAATTGAAAAAGTTTCCCAGCCGCCTCTGGAAAGGCTCATGGAGCTTGAGATTTCAAGCCGTGGAGGCGGATTCTTCCTGGTAATTGAACTCCCGGGGAGATGGAATAATATATTTCTCCTTGATTCTGAAAGAAAAATACTTGGATACCTGCAAAAACCTTCAGAATCCGGAGAAAGGCTTCTTGCCGTTAATTCGCTTTACATAAAGCCTGAACTGCCGGAAAGCAAAATCTTGCCTTCACTTGAAAAGGAAGATTTTTTTGCTCTTCTTTCTTCTAAAGCTGACTCAAATATCTCTGCAGTCTTCTCGCGGGATTTTTTTGGACTTCCTCCCCTTTATGCCCGGGAAATACTTGCGGATGCGGGAATAAGCGGGGATACATTACCAGGCATTTTGAGCAAAACCGGTCTTGAAAACCTATGGAACTCATGGAATAAATTCTGGAACTATATAAATTCAGGCAATTTCCAGCCTGTCCTTTATTTCGGGGAAAACGAAAAACCCCTTTGCTTTTCCGTTTTTCCCCTGAAAGAATTTTCTGACAACGCCTCCCGGAAATTTAACAGCATAAGCGAACTTTTAGCATCTTTTGCAGAATTAAGCCGGCATAGTTTAACTGATGATCTAAAAACCCAGCTGGGAAAACTCTTAAAACAGCTCCTGAAAAAGGAAAATGCAAGACTTACGGCTCAGAAGAATGAGCTTGAAAAGGCTTCCAGATATGAAGATTTTAAAAAAATTGGAGACTTAATACTCACTAATTTACATAAGATAAAAAGCGGTGAACCGGAAGTTGAGCTTGAAAATTTCGAAACCGACCCGCCTTCAATTGTAAGGGCGACACTCGACCCTGTACTTTCTCCTAAAGAAAATGCTTCAAAATATTATGAAAAATATAAGAAAGCAAAAAGAACAACTGATATTCTTCAGCAGAGGGTAAAAACAACTGAAAAACAAAAGCTTGCTTTTGAAGAGATTCTTGCATCTATAGAGAAAGCAACAGAAGAAAATGAGCTTGAAGAGATTCAAAAAAAACTTGCAAAAATGGGGTATCTAACTGTAAAAGAATCCCCAAAAGCAAAATCTTCTCCTTCAAAGCCCGAGCCTTTTGCAAGAATGAACGAATATGAAATATGGGTTGGCAAAAACAACCGGCAGAATGACTACATAACTTTTCAAATTGCAAAGCCTGATGATTTGTGGTTTCACGCCAGAGGCACCCCGGGCGCCCATGTCCTTCTTTGCCGCAAACACCCTTCAAAGCCCGTGCCCGATTTTCTTATCCAGAAAACTGCTGAAATTACAGCCGCTCACAGCCGGTCAAAAAACTCATCAAAAGTTGAGGTCTCTTATACTCTGGCAAAAAATGTGCGCAAACCCAAAGGCGCTAAACCCGGCATGGTGATAATTTCAGAAGAAAAGACAATATTGGTAAAACCCGTCATAACTGAAATTGCAGAAAAGTAAAATATTGCAATTGAAGGATGTTTTTTATCTAAATCTTGGTTTTAATTGTTCCATCTGACGGGCAGCAGCAATAAGCTCTTCGGTTTCCGCTCCCAGTATCTCTTTAACTTTTGCCGAGGCGGCTCCATCTTCAACTTCTCTTCTTATAAGTTCATAATAAAGAAGAGAGTTGGCAACTTCAAAAACCGGGGCGAAAACAAAAAAGGAAATTAAAGTAAAAATTAATGTGATTTCTCCAAGCATAATTATATTGGACATAGAAAAAACATAAAATATTAAATAAACTATAACCGGTATAACAGGAATCAATATCAAAAATTTCAAAGAAAAGGATGTAGTCTCTTTGGTCCTCATTATCAATTCGCGGCATCTTTTCATGGCTGCCGTACCGGAAAGTTCTTCAAGTATGACTACATTGGAAATCATGGTGGAATAGAAAGAATAATAGATAACTTTTATCCACCCGTATACAGGAACAAGCATCCAGCCATTCATTGATAAGCTGAATAGAAAGTTCACTTCAAAGAGTCTCCAGAAATATTTTAATGCCTTCATCAGGGCTTTTTTTACTGAAACATCCTCTTTATTTTTTATTTGCTGAACGACGCATGTATGAAGAGAATCTCCAATAATAGGGATTACCGCAAAAATAACCATGAAAAACATCTTGGATAAATTATCCCTGAATATAGTTAAAGAATCCTGAAAAAGCGCGATTGCTCCTTTTCTCACTTTTCTTTCACCTGCTTTATTATTTGTCCTTATTGCTTGCACTTATTTTCTAAAATACCTTTTTTTAATGCCGGTTTGATTGCAGTCATAATCGTCACGCATAATTAATTATACAACAAAAAGGAGCTTGTGCGTTCTCGTTGAAAGATAAAATCTATGAAAAATCATCTTGCCAGATTTCTGATTGTAATTCTTCTTGTTTTTCCTTGCTTCAGGCTCACGGCGGTGCTGGCTCAGGAAGCGCAGAGCAAATCTCCGCCCCCACCTGTAGAAACACCGCAGAAGGAAATGACGCCGCAGGAAATCCTCAACAAAGTGTTTGCCAATTACAAAAATGCCTCCAGTTTCCAGGAAACCTCCATACAGACAATTGTTGCCGATACAAGCAAGGGACGCCAGAAGTATAAAGTAAAGACAAGATTTTTTTACCAGGCTCCTGACAAATTTTATTATGAAGCATATAAAGACGGGGAAAAATTCACCCTCTCTGTCTCAAACGGTAAAAAGGTCATAGAATGCAACTTCCTGCTTAGGGAATACAGAACCTACAATTCCTCGCCAAAGCTTGAACAAACAATATTAAAATCTACTTACGCAAAAACTGAATTTGACCCCCTGTCTTTTATCCGCGGTACCGACCCCGCAAAAAACATGAAAGAGATAAAGCTCTTAAAAACAGAAAAAATTGACGGCAAAACCTGTTATTGCATCAAGTTGACCGGTATTTTGAGAACAGTAAAACTCTGGTTAGATGCTGAAAAATATTTCCTGCTAAAGGCAGTCGGTGAAGTGAAGGACAAAGATTTTGACGGGAGCTATATCTATGCAGAAGTGAATGAGAAACATCAAAATATAAAGATAGACGAAGTCCTGCCTTCAAATATTTTCAATTACAAACCTCCTGCCAATTTTACAAAAGTAAATCAGTTCTCCGATTCCAATTGAAAGAAACTGACACCCTATCCTATTTCCCTTGCCCTTGCTCCCGAAAATCCCCCTACCCCCTTTAGTAAAGGGGGCGCGAAGCGGGAGATTAATAAATGGAAGAACAGAGGGATTCAACATAAGATTGCCGGGACAGCGGGCCGCGGTCTTGAAATGACCGAAAAAGGGCTTCACAGTAATATTCCTTACAATCATGACATGACCTTTAACAGGAAAATGCATATGATTGATAGAACTATCACATACAGTAAAATTTTAGAAGGAGTGAACAGACGGTATGAAATCCAATCTAAAGGGCCGGGACTTTATCAGCGTAATGGACTACAATAAAGAGGAACTGGAAACCATTTTTGATGTAGCCCTCTATCTCAAGAAAAAGATTGCCATCGGCGAGCCTCACGAGGTGCTTCATGGAAAGACGCTTGGGATGCTTTTTGCTTCCCCGTCAACCAGAACCAGAATCTCTTTTGAAACAGGCATTACCCAGCTGGGCGGTCACGGCCAGTACTACACCCCAGAACAGCTTCAGCTTAAAAACAAGGAATCCTGGAGAGACACTGCAGAGATGATAAGCCGCTTTATTGACGGCTTCATGATCCGTCTCTACAACCTAAAAACACAGATGGGAGCCGACTCTTACGATTACGGCGATGCAAGAAAAGTAATACGGGGAATCGCCGAATACGCCTCCATACCAGTAATCAATGCGCTTGATGACATGGAGCATCCGTGCCAGATTATGGCTGACATCCTTACCATGATCGAAAAATTCGGCGTTGACTACAAGAAGAAGAAAGTGGTAATGGGCTGGGCTTATGATGAAAGAGCCAAGTCAGCAGGCGTACCCCAGACGATGGCCGCTGCAGGAGGAATCCTCGGCATGAACATCGTGCTTGCATATCCTGATGTGGAAGGCTATGACATTGACCCCGCTTACTTTGAATTTGCCAAGAAAGCGGCTGCCAAATCCGGCGGAACTGTCACAGTTGAGCACGATATCTGGAAAGCCTGCAAGGATGCAGATGTAATTTACTGCAAGAGCTGGGCAAGAAACCCCGATGCCCATGAGAAAAACAGAGAAAAATTCAAAAAAGACTGGTGCATATCCCACAAGCATTTTGAAAAAGCTACACAAAATGCGGTTTACATGCACTGCCTGCCGGCAAAGAGAAACCAGGAAGTCACTGATGCTCTTATTGATGACCCGGTTCTTTCAATCGTCAACGACGAATTTTTCG
>JAMDEM010000030.1 GCA_023486985.1 Bacillota bacterium | reverse complement strand
AAAGATTCCCGTCACCCACCCTGGTTTCTCTGCCTTTATCGGATGCCCGGTGAATTGTTACATATTCTCTGATAATATTGTTTTTTCCCAGGTGGACAAAACTTTTCTCGCCCTTGTATTTAAAGTCCTGCGGGGGCGAGCCTATCGCTGCGCAGTGAGATATTTCGCAAGCCTCGCCAATGGTTGTCCATCCGTCAATTAAAACATTGGAGCCGATTATGCAATTGTCGCCTATTTCTACATTTTTTGTTATTGTAGAAAAGGGTCCAATCTGGACATTTTTTCCAATCTTGGCACCCTTCTCAATTATTGCTGAAGGATGAATCATCCCTGATTTAAGTTCTCCTTCCTATCTGGCAACCGCCATTAATTCGCGATAAATTATGCCTTTGTCCTTTACCATTCTCATATTGTCAAGCACCTGCATGGCTAAAGCAAGAGCCCTCTTGCCGTCTTCACCCGTAACGATGGGTGTCCTGTTTGTTACCACGCACTCGGCAAAATGTTCAAGCTCCACTCTCAGCGGCTCAGCCCTCTTGATCGGCACATATTCCGGAGGTGATGTAATATCCCTTTTAGGGGGCCTCAGGATTGCCAGAGTCTGATTGATAAAATCAAGCCCCAGAGTCCTGTTTTCTTCAATAACCTTAAGCTGTCTTAACTTTTCTCCGCTTACCCGGCTGGCAAAAAGGTTTGCCAGTGTCCCGTTTTTAAACCTTATCTGAACCAGGGCAAGATCCTCGTGGTCGGAATAAAGGGAAGAACCCAGGGAATGCAATTCTTCAACAGGAGAATCCACAATATTTAAAAGAATATCGAGATCATGAATCATTAAATCCCATACAACTCCCACATCAAGATTTCTCTTGGTGGGAAATGAAAGACGGTGAGTTTCAATGTAAAGAGGCTTTTTAATCATTTTTTTAAGCTGTCCCACCGCTGGATTAAATCTTTCCAGGTGCCCCACCTGCAGGATAAGATTTCTCTCGTCGGCAAGTTCTACAAGCTTTTTTGCCTGATTGAGATCAATGGTAATCGGCTTTTCAACCAGAACGTGGATATCATTGTTTAAAAAATCCATGGCAAGTTGATAATGAAGGCTGGTGGGAACAACAATGTTTACCGCCTTTACTTTGCCAAAAAGATCCTTGTAGTCTGAATAATAAGTAACGCCGAATCGTTCTGAAAACTGCTTGCCCCGAGCCTGATTTATGTCAACAATTCCAATGAGTTCGATCTGCTCCATCTCGGCATAAATCCGGGCGTGATGCTGCCCCATGTTCCCTATGCCAATAACTCCAACCTTAATCAGATCCAAAACCTTCCTCCTTAATTCCTATTAAAGGATAAATTCTCTCATCAGGAAAATAATCCTCCCCTTTTATTTCTTTTCTTCAACCAGGGCAAACATCATTTCCCCTTCAGCTACTACCTGATTGTCAACAATAGCTCTGGCTTTTACCTTCCCGATACTTGTCTTGAATCCCATAAGCTCGGCTTCTACTCTTATCTGATCTCCTGGAACCACAGGTTTCCTGAATCTTAACTTGTCTATGCCTGTTAAAAAAGGCGTAAGCCTTTTATCCTTTCTCGACCTCAGCATCATTATTCCGCCAACCTGAGCCATTGCCTCTGTGATAAGAACACCGGGCATTATGGGCTTTTCCGGAAAATGACCGCTAAAAAAAGCCTCATTCATAGTAACATTTTTTATGCCTACTACTCTTTTGTCATCTTCAAGTTCAAGAATTCTGTCCACCAGAATAAAAGGATACCGGTGAGGAAGAATTTTTAAAATCTCCTGGATGTTCAGCATCTGCCCCCTCCTTGGATTGTAAAATTTTAAGAAATTCCATATTCAAAGAATGACTGCCCTTTACGGCAATAATATGAGCCCTGAGCGGAGATCCCAGAAGAGCTATATCCCCGACCATATCAAGCATCTTGTGCCTCACCACTTCATCCTCAAAACGAAGCGGCGTCGAATAGCTGTTTTCCATGATAAGAATAGCGTTTTCAAGATCTCCTCCGAGGGCAAGGTTTCTATTCCAGAGCCCCTGTACCTCTTCCCAGAATCCGAATGTCCGTGAAGGGGCAATTTCTTTCTTAAAGCTTTCCGGAGTAATCGCAAGCTCAAGCATCTGTGTTCCCACCAGGGGATGGTTAAATTTCGCCACGTAAGTTATTCTCAATTCCCGGGCCGGCACGGCAAAAATCAATGAATCCTTACGGCCGCACCAGACCGGCTTATCAACAAAGAGCTCCGCCTCCGGCTCATCCTGCTCTATAATCCCGGCATCCTCAAGGAATTTCACAAAAGGAGCGGCGCTTCCGTCAAGAGCCGGCACCTCATCACCCTTTATCTCTACACAAACATTGCTGATGCCAATGCCGTAAAGAGCAGCCATAAGATGCTCAACCGTCATAACCACATTGGGAAATTTTCCTATTGCTGTACATCTTTCAGCTTTATCCAGCCAGTCAATCCGGGCAGGAATGGGAACGCTTCCAGGCTGATCGGTTCTTAGAAAAACTACGCCGCTATTTTCAGGAGAGGGCTTCAATAATAAACTTGAACCCTTTCCGGTGTGCAGCCCTTTCCCCTGGATTTCTATATTTTTTGCTATCGTGCGCTGTCTCATCAAGGATTTACTTCCCTCACAACGATTCTGGACGGATAATTTGACCCTGCTTCCGGCATGGTATAAACTTTTACTTTTTTCTTCTCGCCTGCTCCAAGGTCAATGCTGTAAAATGGAAATTCTCTTCCCGGCTTTAAAATCGGTGTCTCAGCCAGAGCCCCGTCAACTATAAAAGTGCCCCGTGCGGGACCTGAAAAAGGTGAAAATAAAAGCTGAACCTGCCGGGGGTAAGGAGAAGGATTTTCCAGAGAGATGTCTGCTTCGTAAATTGCGCCATAATTGCCTGTATTAGGCTCGCCTGTCTCAGCATCTATAAGCCATGGACCCTTTCCGTAGTCAATATGTGCGTCTCCACCCCCGATAAGAAAAAAACCTTCCAGCACCTGATCGGGATTGGGGAAGTTGCCCCTGGGATGGATAAGAAACGGATTAAAAGGTTCATTTATCATCGGAAGGCTGGAATCTGAGCCGTTATCGGTTGTTTCAACCACAACTTCAAGTTTTTCACCCTCAACTATCTGAAAAGAAGCAATCCCTGAAACAACCTCATGGGGAGCCATATTGACATCAACCAGATAAAGTTCCATCCCCGGCTGAAGAAGCATGACAAAACCTGCATCTTTCATATAATAATTCATAAACCGGTATGCAGCCCTGTGCCCCACGGTAAGCTCCTGCCGGTCAGGTCCGGCAAGGGAAGAATTCATAAGAACTTTAACATTCCTGTTGCTTATATTTATAAGCTTTACTTTAATATTTCTACGGACGTGGCTTATATTTTTATGAGAATAAAGAAGGCGCACTGATCCTGTATTTGCTATTGAAGACTGATAAAGAATTCCATTCCTGTCAATGCTCTCAGGCCTGTTGCTGACCATAAGATTTGAAACAGGTATATTCTTAAACTGTTCATTTTTAACCAGAATTTCAAGTGTTTTTTCAACCGTAAAATATCCTGGACCTTCGACGACAACAGGCACTCTAATAAGTATATGGTCGTTGAGAGGAAGGTTCTGGGGAATCTGAAGCTTCTCCCTGAGTGACATCTGGCAGCCGGGTTGGAGAACCACGCTGTAAGCCGCACCGTGAAGAGCTGCATCTTCTACAACATCAGAAGGAGCAGGATTTCCCTTTACAGCAACTTCAATTCTGTCAGGTACTTTTCCCGCCCAGTCCTTAACAATAACATTAAAAGCAACTTTCCTGGAAGCTCTTTCAACCGTGACTTTTGTTTTGCCGGAGCTTTGAGCTTTTAAACGCAGAGATTGTCCGTCGTCAGATAATTTCACATCAACAACTGAAGAATCATATACCAGGCCCGTTTCCCCTGTCAGCGAGGTATCTATAGCCACAATATCCTCTCCTTTTACGGGAAGAACAACCTGTTTTTTCGATAATTTTAACAGAGGAAAGCGCAGAGCCCATCTTAAGTTTTTCGCCCACTTATCGGCAAGTTCCCTTGGCTTAAGGCTGCTTAATCTTGCCTGCTCCGTATCAACCGTGCAAACAATTTCCTTCCCCCACATTATTAAAAGCTGTCCCTGAATCTTGGCTACATGAATGGCTGAAGGAGATAAATTTTTGTTTATTAATTCTTCAAGGCGGGATTGAATGGAACCGGCTCTTTCCTCCGGATCCTTTACCCCGTCATCATAGATTCTTATAACAGCTCTGCCGCCCACATAAACATCAGCAAATTTTGCGGCAAGAAGTATCCCGGATGGTATGCTTATAGCCAGTATCAAAGCAATAACTAAAATTATTTTGCGATTGAATACCCCGCAGTCATCCTGAGCATCGCGAAGGATCTCGGATTGAGATTCTTCACTTCGTTCAGAATGACAAATCCCAACCTTCTTAGGCAACTCCTGCCGCAAAACAAACTTGCCCGAAGGGCTGCCCTGCAGTCCTGCTGCAGGGTAGTTTATAATTTTATGACTTTTTCTCTTTTGCAACTTTAATTCCAACCTTTTCTTCCAGGGTTTTCACCCTATCATAAAGACTGCCTATCCTTGATATAAGCGCATCCTGTTTAAGAGCCTCCCTGTGAGGTTTTGCGGGAAAGCCGGAAACAATTGAGCCGGCCGGTATATCCTTTGTTGCGCCGCTTCTACCGGCAAGCACAGCATCATCACCTATCGTCACATGCTTGCCGATAGATGCGCCAACGCCGGCTTGCGCAGCCAGGGTAACCCTGTTGCCTATTTTTGTGCTTCCTGCAATCCCTGCCTGGGAAACTATTATGCAGTCATCGCCTATTTTTACATTATGGGCTATCATAATAAGATTGTCTATCTTTGTTCCACTGCCCACTCTCGTGCTGCCCACCGTTGCCCTGTCTATGCAGGTATTTGCGCCTATCTCCACATCATCCCCGACCTCAACATTCCCGATTTGAGGTATTTTCTTGTGTTTGCTTCCGTCCTTTTCAAAACCAAACCCGTCTGCACCTATAACAACGCCGCTGTGAATAACAGCCCGTTTCCCAATTATGCTTTCATCCATAATTGAAACATTTGGGTAAATAACGCTCTCTTCACCTATCTTAACGTTATCTCCTATATGCACAAGAGGCATTATTCTTACCCGGTCGCCCAGCTTCACATTGTTTCCAAGGACAGAGCAGGCTCCGATTGATACATCTTTCCCCAGAATTACATTCTCTCCAAGAACAGCGGACGGATGTATGCCCGGATTAGTTTTTTTCCCGGGAGCAAAAAGCTTAAGAAGTTTCGTAAAGGCGCGCCGGGGATCTTTGACTCTGATAAGGGATTTACGGGAGCTCTGTATTTCATCGGAAACAATTATTGCAGAAGCCCGGCTTTCTTCAGCCATAAGAAAATTTTTTTTGTCTTCCGCCCAGACAAGCGTACCGGGGAAAGCATCTTCTATATTTGAAAGAATTGAGACAGTCAGATCTTCTCCTTCCAGGCGACCTTCCACTATCTCAGCCAGTTCGCTTAACATTTTCTGCATAAAGGGCTCCGTAAATTATTTCATTGCTTTCAATCCCTGAATAACTTCAGAGGTTACATCAATCCCCCCGTACTCAACTATCGGCATCATTGAGGGGTTTACTATTATAATATCAAGCTTCTTTGTGCCCTTGACCGCTTCTCCTGCTTTGATTATGTCAGCTTTAAGCTCTAAATTTTTGCCTGACCACTTCTGCCGGAATTCAATAATCTCTTTCTTGTGCTGCTCGGTCAATTCTTGCTGGGTTTTTGGAAGTTTTGATGCTAACTCGTTTCTTTCCTTCACATACTCTTCATTGTATTTCTGATATTTAGGAACGGTTCCAATTTCTTGCAGAACTCTGTCTGTATCTACTATTCCTATTTGATAAAGTTTTGGAGACATACAACCTTGAAATAAAAGAGCAATGATTGCAATAGTAAAAATTAAAATAAATGTTTTTTTCAATTATTTTACCTCCAGCTTTTTAACTTCTAAAATTGAAAGATCGGTAAGATCCACACAGTTCACATTATCAACAAATCTGCCCACGACAACATTGACTTTCTGCTCATTTGCCACCGTGGAAACCTTCCCCCCCTATGTCAACCAGCATGCTCTGGTAAAGCCTTTCCCGCTGGGCTTTAAGATTCTTAGTTTCTTCTGACATTGTTTTGTTTTGCTTTTCCTGGCTGGCGGTAATATTCTGCTGTTTCTTTAA